>NZ_PQLN01000191.1:0-2803 GCF_002919855.1 Aeromonas sp. ASNIH8
CGCTCAGGTTGTACCAATGCTGCATGCAGTGAATGCGTAGCATGGTTTCCAGCGGATAAGGTCGCCGGCCATTACCAGCCTTGGGATAAAACGGCTCGATGACTTCCACCATGTTTTGCCATGGCAGGATCTGCTCCATGCGGGACAAGAAAATCTCTTTTCTGGTCTGACGGCGCTTACTGCTGAATTCACTGTCGGCGAAGGTGAGCTGATGACTCATGATGAACCCTTTTTCATGGCTCCAGATGACAAACATGATCTCATATCAGGGACTTGTTCGCACCTTCCCTAGATCTGTACAACTCCCGGTCGTTATCAATTTCCGACCAGTAAAATTATTTACTACACGTCATTCTGACGTTCCTTCTCCTTATGCCTTTAATCAGGCATCACTAAATACCTCGACATGTTCATAGGTGACACCATGAATTTTCATTGTTTCAAATATTTCCTTATAGAAACTTGAAGCAATTACCAGATTGCTGACATGCTGATTACGGATCTTCTCAAAATAACTCACTTTGAGATTCACACCAGGCAATATGCGATCGGCTTTATTCTTGTCACCATCAACGACAATGATATTCGTACTGTCCAAAATCTCTTTCTCAACTCCATTCAGAAGAATCACTGATGCAGAACCGGCCCCCCACCAGACGACGCTATCTGCCTTTCTAAGAAAATCATTTACTCTGTCGCGAGATGCATCGCACCGCTGCTTGAACATTGAGAGATTATCGATATAAAAGGCTTTATCAAAGGCCACTTCAATTTCGTTGTAACGGGTATTTTCAGCCTTGACAAAAACAACCCTTAAACTGTCATTCTCAACACGGTGATATATTATTTTAAGTTTGTTATCACGGGCCAAAACTTGCATGAAGTAGATATTATAATAGAAGAGGTGCTGTACATAAAAACCACCAAAATCAGGAACTTCAATGACAATTCTTCCGGCATCATTCAACGTTTCTGTCATCAATTTAAAGATAGAGAAGGGGTCTTCAAAATGCTCAAACACATGCATAAGATAGTAACCATCTACCTTGTCCGGAACATGACTAGCATTAAAATAACCCTTTATAACGTTAAGCCCCAAGCCCTTCGCAATATCGGATTGGGGGCCAGGCTCAATTCCTGTTACATTGGAGAATCCGCTCTCGTTCAGTTTTTTCAGCAAGTATCCTTCTGAACAGCCAATCTCCAGTATATTTTCATCTTTGCCAAAATGACTTGTTATGGTATCAATCATACCGTCATATTTAGAGGCGCCAATATTATTCAGCGGAGAAATATATAGATAGTTGTCATATATTTCCGTTAGTTCTTCCGATGATAATTTCTTGGATGCAAACCCCACCAGACAATCCTTGCAGGCACTGACCTGCAATTCCGACACCTTTACCGGAAAATCACCTGAGCATGCAGATAAAACGGCTGGCATCTTGCGTTCAAGGAAAACCAATGTGTTATCACTGTGACAATATGGACATCTCATGACCCTCTCCTAACGATGTGATCAGGATTGATGAAACAAAGTTGAACGATCGCAATATCTATGGATTCTCATCCATCACATCATGCAACGAAATACCTATTCTCAAGGACGACTACGCCTACGCAGAACCCCTGCATCCATAAGCTTTCTAGCCAAGGGCTCGACTCGCCAAAACGGTACTTCGATGATCTCGGCAATCTCAAAAAGGCTCAGATGACCATCGCTGTAAGCCAGCAGGTTCATCATGTCCTTTACCTGTGCACCGGACTCGCGTGTTGATAGATTCGGATAGAGGCCACGCCGCCCCAACTGGGGCTCACCCAATACGGTAGCCTCACAGTATTCATCCAACTCCAAACACTCGATCGCCCGCCGCAACGCTAGGAAACTATCCGCCAGCCCCCGCGGCGTGACCAGAGTAAGATCGTCCAAAGAGGTGTGGTATTCGGAATAACAACCGTACTTGCTGCGCATCATGGTGGTGACAGGCAAGTCTATGCCAGGAGCACATAGCTGACGTTCGTTGGAGCCCCGATCAAGATAGCTATACGCCATATAATCAGGTGCGATATGGCCCAACACATGGCGTCCTATGCGATCAGCTATAGAATTCCCCTGTCTGGATGGTAAGAATGAGTAACACCTTTCATCCCCCATACATGTCAGATTAAAACCAGCCAACGTATGAGACTTGAGGTGCTCCAGATGGCGAGAGAGATAAACGATAGCCCCGATTGTCTCAGGAACAAGCATCAATCGATAGCTGTAGCGTCGCTTAGGCAAGGAGGCCAGCCAGGCCATCAAAAACACTCCGACACCTGGGCCGGACAACTCGTTGTTGGCCATGGAGGGGTGGCAAACATAGCTGGATAACAAGATTTCCTGCTCACTCTCCCCCGGTAGCACCCACTCGGCATAAGTCAGTGAGCCCGGTTGCAAGCTGGTATCGATCACAACCTCATAATTTCCTTCGGGTAACGCTTCCCGCACATTGTGGGGTAAACAAAAGCCCCAACGGCGCTGATAATAAGACGTGACATAGGGGATGGCTTCCGGTAACTCAGGCAAGGAGTGCAAGTGAGGTTGTAATTCTGCTAAAGGGAGAGTACAGCGTACCGGTTCTGAGTAACCCACCAAATGCAAGTTACTATCATTGAAATCAACCACCTTGTGCCCATCCTGTCTCTTGATCAGATCTTGATCCCCTGTGCCATCAAATCCTTGGCGGCAAGAAAGCCATCCAGTTTACTTTGCAGGGCTTCCCAGCCTTCCCAGAGGGCGCCCCAGCTGGCAATTCCGGTTCGC
>NZ_PQLN01000192.1:0-2642 GCF_002919855.1 Aeromonas sp. ASNIH8
GTGGGTCAGGCCACTCTTGGCATCGACACCAATGTGGGCCTTCATGCCAAAGTGCCACTGATTGCCTTTCTTGGTCTGATGCATCTGCGGATCGCGTTGCTGCTCTTTGTTCTTGGTCGAGCTGGGTAGCCTCAATGATGGTGGCATCGACCAAGGTGCCTTGAGTCATCATGACGCCTGCTTCGGCCAGCCAGCGATTGATGGTCTTGAACAATTGGCGGGCCAGTTGATGCTGCTCCAGCAGGTGGCGGAAATTCATGATGGTGGTGCGGTCCGGCAAGGCGCTATCCAGGGATAACCGGGCAAACAGACGCATGGAGGCGATTTCGTACAGAGCATCTTCCATCGCACCATCGCTCAGGTTGTACCAATGCTGCATGCAGTGAATGCGTAGCATGGTTTCCAGCGGATAAGGTCGCCGGCCATTACCAGCCTTGGGGTAAAACGGCTCGATGACTTCCACCATGTTTTGCCATGGCAGAATCTGCTCCATGCGGGACAAGAAAATCTCTTTTCTGGTCTGACGGCGCTTACTGCTGAATTCACTGTCGGCGAAGGTAAGTTGATGACTCATGATGAACCCTTTTTCATGGCTCCAGATGACAAACATGATCTCATATCAGGGACTTGTTCGCACCTTCCCTAAAGCGGCTCTGACAATCTACTGCTCAAGTACCAGACTAGTCGGCTATAAAAACAATATTGTCATTAAATGATGACGCAGAGCATTGAATAAAGTAAGCTACCGCCCCTGAGTTACAGCTCCCAGTACGCTCGCAGTCGATATATTGTTTAGTTTGCCAAAGATTTATGACCGTTCTGATCCTGCACACCTTTGCAAACAAGACAGCGAGACGCTCGTTATGCTTACTTTATGGTTATAACCATGATCATGTTGAGCCTATTAAGCGCAAGAAGATACAAGATTAATTTTGAATCGGCGGGGTGATTTTACCTATGCTTTGCTCAAAAGGGTAGTCAATCTGGTCTAATCAGTTTTTGATCGCTCAAAAAACAACCAGAAATTGAATTGAAAAGATGTCTGATGAGGCGCGTAATAATAGAATATCATTGATTTTCCAGATAAAAATCGATGTTGTGTGTAGGAAGTGGAACCACATTGTCTGTTGGCAGATCACGTTGTTTAGCAAGCCAGACCAGGTCACAGATACCGTCTGTTGGTTCGAACGCAGCAGGGGCGTGCATCAGAATGTCGCGTACTTTCTGTTGATCAAAGTGGTGACAGGCGTCATCCAGCGAGGCCAGCAAGGGACGCAGCCTTGACCAGGGGAGCCAGCATTCTTGCGCCACCATGATTCTGGGATGTTCTGTACCTCTAGGGAAGGTGCGAACAAGTCCCTGATCTTAACCATCCCCTCGTATGAGCGAGGCGTGGCGCGGCTTCTGAGGTATGATCGCCATCCTTGACCAGCTAATACCCGACAGATAATCGCCATGTTTAAACACGATCTAATCCTCAACCACATCAACGAGATATTTGGACAGGACATGCATGCCAAGCGTGTTCTTTCCCTGGCCCATGCAACCCTCGGGGTTATCGAATCCGGTTCGCTGGCCATCCACGCCATCGGGAATGGTCTCTCCTTGGCCAATGGTCTCGAGCGCAAACAGGCGTTGTTGATCAATTCCGTCGCTGGATGGCCGTTCCCCAACCCGTTGATACCACTCAATTCACTGGCTGGCGAACAGGCATACCAAGCCCTATCAGCTTGTTCATCACCTTCACGCCAGCCAGGATTTCGCCCACCTGGGCGTTGTAGTTCCGCAGGCTCAGCGTTGGCCCGATGAGTTGCTTGAACCGGTACATGGCGGTCTCGGCTATCGAGCGCTGGTGATAGCCGGAGTCTTTCTTCCATTGCTTCAGTTCACCGGCCTTGAGCGCCGTCACCGCCTCGTTGCGGGGATGGCCTTCCTCCCACGGTGCCGCATTTTTTCTCGGCGGTATGGTGGCTTTCGCCCCCTTCTTCTTCAGTAGCGCATGACAGGCCTTGGTGTCATACGCACCATCGGCGCTGACCTGTTTTATCTTGCGTCGTAAGGGGTTGAGCAACGTCGGTAACACCTCGTTATCCGCCACCGTCTCCAGGCTGACTTCGGCAGCGATGACCGCATGGGTTGTGGCATCCACCGCCAAGTGGAGCTTGCGCCACACTCGTCGCTTCTCCTTGCCGTGTTTGCGAATTTTCCATTCGCCTTCGCCATAGACCTTGAGGCCGGTGGCATCAATGACCAAGTGAGCCACCGGGCCTTGGCTGGGGACGCGGTACTTGATGTCGACGGTCTTGGCGCGCTTGCTGATACATAGATGGTCGCCCCGGTTTGCCAAGCCCTCAATCAATGAAAGTGAGTCAGGTTGAGATTGCAGCCATAGATCCGGATTTCACCGAGGCAACAGCCTCTATCCCTGATGGAATTCGCTGACTGGCTCCTCTATCAGCTAAACGCACTTATTAGTGCCCTGTGTCTGTCGGGTTTTGCCAGTCACGGTCTGACCTGAGGTGTCCTGACAAGATCGGACAGTCCCGGATCAAGCAGCCTGAGCAGTTCTCCAATACCTCTTGTTAAACTCCGCCGGGCTGACATTGCCAAGTCGTGAATGCCGACGCTGGCGGTTGTAAAAA
>NZ_PQLN01000193.1:0-2574 GCF_002919855.1 Aeromonas sp. ASNIH8
GCAGTTGTCATAAGCTCGGAGCGAAGCATTTACCAAGGCATCTTGCTGAATACTGCTTCCGGTTTAATCATCGTTTTGACCTCAAGAGTATGTTTGTTGAATTGGGGCATGCAGTCGTGGCAAGCCCTCCGATGCCATATCGGCTCTTGAAGCTGGCTGAGGGTCATGGGTAATCAGGAAAACAAAAAAGGGAATTGCTAAGAGTCCAAGTTTAAAATTCATACATAATCCTTGTTAAAAAATACACAATGAACCCGATAACATTATCAGATTGCCATGACTCATACAGTACTAAGCACACAATGGCTCATCATCAAGCTCGTCACCTATGCAACAGCCGTGATATGAGTAATGCCCTGTCGCTCTCTCGTCATGAACTCGTCAACTATTCGTCAAAGACCCAATGACGAGCAGCTCGTCAGGCCAAAAATAGCAAAAAACCCGCAAATCCTTATGCCATGCGGGTTACAGAGGTATTCTGTCAACTCGTCGTCAAGCTCGTCGTCTAGGCAACCTCCATGACGACGAGTAGGCTATCTTCAACCCATCTAGTCACGACTCGTCAGCTATTCGTCAATTGCATCGTCCAGTGTTACCAACCTCACCTCGTCACCGGAAATAGTTATCAGACCATGACCGTCCAGCGTTTTTAGGTATCGTGCAAAATTGCTCATGTTTGGCTTTTTGCCGTCAACAAACATGTCCTGAAACACCTTTCTCACCTTGTCTTTCGTGGTTGTTCCGTCTTCGCCAGAGGCTTTCTTCACCGCCTGAAATAGCGCCTTTGATGTCGGGCTCAGGCCGTCAGCTTCTGGATCTTGCGGCTCCCTGCCAATGTCATGGACAACCAATGATGTTACCTCGTCCCCCTCATCATCATACGTGACAATGCGACTCTTCAGGTCAAAGGCCAGATCCTGCGGTGGCTCCCCATCCTTCATTTTGGTAGCGCGTAGAATCATGCTCTGCGCTCTATCACCTTCACGACTAACAAAGAACTCAGCATCAAGCGCGGCCTTAAATGCGCTGCTACCACGGGCCCCGTTAGCAACGTCCTTTCCGGTGTGATGAACCATCAACATCGTCGCGCCCGTGTCGGCCTTAACGGTATCGCAACCAGCAATGAAAGCGCCCATGTCAGCCGCTCGGTTCTCATCCGCACCACCAAAGCAACGGGCTACAGTGTCGATCACGATTAACTTTACGGGCAATCCGGTTTCCTGCCTCACCTGTGCGGCTGCAATCTTAAGTTCTGCCACTTGTAGCGGGTCAGCCATAAAAACGGGCATATCTACGCGATAGACGTTTGGAACGTCCTGACAGCCGTTGTATTCGTCAGTCCACGCACGGATTCGTCGAGGGACACCAACGCCCCCTTCGCCGACGACATAGAGCACTGCGCCATGCTCAACCTTGCATCCATTCCAAGGCTTGCCAGTGGCGATATGGCAAGCCCACGACACAGCCAGAAATGATTTAAACGAGCCACTAGGGCCATAGATTGAGGCCGCGCACTGTGCGGGTAGGTAACCCTTGATCAGGTAGCTGGCTTGGGCATCAAAGCCAGTGAACCCCCTCACTAATGGCAATCGCGTAGTCATTCGCTCTTCTGATTGCTGGATACTTTGCTCTAGATCGACCACATCCACCAAGCCCCACGGCTGCGCATTATTACCATGCCTCCCCAAATAGATCTCAGCGCTCGGAGCCTGTTTGCGTAGCTCGCAAATCAACCGCTTCGCCTTATCGACGGCCAATGCCCCTTTTTGATGCACGATGATTCGCTTTGTTGAGTCCGAATCAGCAACCTTGTATATCTTGATTATTTCGCCAAGCTGGCCCGTGCTGACAAATAGCGTCTGTTCTGGTTCCACTTCTGGATCTATCGGGTTATCTGCTAACAAAACTTCATTGTGAACACGTTGCAAGGTCGCCCTCACATTGGCATCGCGATTCGCCAGCTCTCCTGTGTGTAGGACAATAACTCGATGATCAGTAAGATCGGCAAAGCGAAGGAATGATCTATCCACTGTCTTGGATGGGGCATCTGTCGCGGCGGTCATTCCAAGCCCCCATTGGTATACACTCCTAATCCAAAATATTCGCATGCCACTATGATTGCAGCTTTCCGATCTTGCTTGATAGGTGGAATGGCGTAGGGCCTGTGATGGGCTACTCGGGATTTATTAGCAGCCATCACATCCAGCACGAACCGATTTTTGATTGGTTCTTGGTCACTCATGGGCTATGATTTCCTTGTCTTTGACTGGCCTTTGGTCGCCAAACTGTCGGGCCAGTCGTTAGATTTCTATGCCTCTTGATTCGCGTCTTGGGGCATTTTCTTTGGGATTCCATGTAGCGTTGCACTGCATTCTTTCAATGCCTTGCCGTAGTTGGTTTTATATCGACTTACTAATCCGTTGCCTGCTGTTCAGGTAACGCACCAGCTAAATAGCTGTTCCGAATAGTAGATCACTGGAGGAAGGGAACTCAGTCCAGTTTGTGCGATCTCATTAGTCGCCAAACAAAACAAGCCACACCCAAAGGACTGAGTTGATGCCTATCCTACCACCC
>NZ_PQLN01000194.1:0-2480 GCF_002919855.1 Aeromonas sp. ASNIH8
AGGTGGTAGGATAGGCATCAACTCAGTCCTTTGGGTGTGGCTTGTTTTGTTTAGCGACTAATCAGATCGCACAAACTGGACTGAGTTCCCTTCCTCCGGTGATCTACTATTCGGAACAGCTATTTAGCGAGGACCTGGTGATTGGCGAGAAAACAATTACGCCGACTGAGGTCACTTTGAAAGCCATTGAAATACAGGGCTATTACTCAGGCCATGCGGATCAGGAAGGGGTTCTTGATTTCGTGTTTCGTGAGCGCGGTGAAGTGAAGGAAGGGGTGACGCGTAAAGCGGCAACAATTTTTTTGAATCATGGACAGCATGCTGCACGTAAGGAGCTAAAGGAGGCGATTCAAAGTAGAGGAGAAGCGCGTCAGGAAGGTGATCGAGTCGTTTGTGGCATCGAGCTGCCTGACAATAGTGGTTTTTGGTATGACTTAAATACCAAGCAGTGGCTTGAGCCAGAAAAGGAATCAAAGACAGATTCCCTCCTCCGCGAGCTACTACTAGAGCAACGGAAAACTAATCAGCTATTGCAGAGATTAGTTGAGCACAGAGGCCCCCTTCAGAACTCGGCCCCAAAAAAACCTGGTAAGGCGTTGAAAAAATAGTTGCTCAGCCCACTTTTCCTCAATGGCTGCATCGACTGGCCGCGCGTGACCGTTCATCACGAACGGCTCCTGTAATTTATTAGCTGCTGTTCAGTTCTTGATGGACTGAACGGCAGGATCGGGTCGTCAAGAGACCGTCGCGCCAACATGGCATGCGCTTAACGTACGATTTTTTCCGTTTCGTGAGCTGACCCCGGGAAGCCTGCTTGGCCGCCCCCATGGCGTCCGTGGTGTTGCGAGACACCTCATTGACGGTGGACTGCATCTCGTTCATGGCGGTGGCGACCTGAGAGACCTCTCCCTGCTGGCTTGCCATGCCTTCGGCGGACTGCTCGGAGATGGCGCTCACCTCCTCTACCGCGCTGCTGAGCTGACTCACCGAACCGGAGATTTCACTCACCAGCTCCGCCAGAGCCCCCTGCATCCGGTCGATGGCCGACCCCAGCTGGCCCAGCTCGTCGCGGTTGAAGCGGTTGCCGCGGATCCACTCCTGCAGCTCGCCCCGACCGAGATCGCCGCTCGCAATGCGCTGGGCCTGACGGGCCAGCATGATGAGCGGGTCACGGATCTGGCGGGTCAGCACCACGGAGAGGGCGACAACCAGGGCCAGGCCGATCACCAGGGCCAGGGTCACACTCAGCTTGGCGCTGTCAAAGGCGGCGATCACCTCGGCGCGGGAGCCCACGGAGTAGCCGTGGTTGATGCGAATGAGATCCCCCACCGACTTGCTCAGGGTGGTGTAGAGGGTGACCCCCTCCCCCATGAAGAGGTGCCGGGCTTCGGCCATCTGTCCCGAGTCCTGCATCTGCCGGATGCGCTGGTGCAGGGCGACATATCGCTCCCAGTCCGCCTTGACGATGTCAAAGGCGCGGCGCTCCTCCCGATCCTCCGCCCAGATGGTGCCATCGTGGGCCACTATCTGGCGCGCAGCCTCTTGCAGGCTCTTCTCGCTCTCGTTGCGATAGCGGGCCTTCTGCTGGGCATCGTCCGCCACCAGGAAGACATCCAGTTCGTAGCGGCGCAGGGCATTGATGGTCTCGCCGAGGGTGCTGGTGCGCACGACGGCGGGCAGGATACTGTCGGTAAAGCCGATGGCGGCGCGGTTCATCTTGCTGAATTCAAACAGCGAGAAGCCGCCGATAAAGGCCATCATCAGGCCGAGTACGGCAAAGCCGGCGGTAAGTTTTTTGCCTATCGTCTTGACATCCTCCCCACCTTAGCGCTTCGCGTCACAGGAGGGGGATTCCCATTACTGGGTGATAGCTGCTCGCGCAGTACCGGGTTCCTGCTTCATCGGGCGGCCTGATTGCACCACGCCTCCACAGGCTAAAACGGCGTGTCCCGCCGCTAAAATATTGCGAGCGCCGTTCACATCGGCGTTCGCCTCATAACCACACGCAGCGCATTTAAACTGGCTTTGCGTCTGGCGGTTATCCTTCGCAGTATGCCCACAACAGGCGCACTGCTGGCTCGTGTAGGCCGGGTTTATCGCCAACACCTGACCGCCTCGCCATGCCTGCTTATATTCGAGCTGGCGGCGCAGCTCAAACCAGCCCTGATCTAATATCGAACGATTCAGCCCTGATTTTGCCCGGACGTTGCGCCCCGGCTGGCTGGTCGTGCCCGCTGCTGATTTTGACATGCTGGCAACCTTCAAATCCTCAATGACGATCATCGCGTGGTTTTTGCTGATAGTCGTTGTGACCTTGTGAAGGTAATCGCGGCGGCTATTGGCGATATGTGAGTGCAGCCGCTGGATCTTGGCTTTTTGTTTCTTCCAGTTGCTGCTGAACTTTACCTTTTTGCTCAACTGGCGTTGGAGCCTTGCCAGCTTGGTCTGATTGGTTTTGAAGCTGTTGACGGGCTCAAACA
>NZ_PQLN01000195.1:0-2400 GCF_002919855.1 Aeromonas sp. ASNIH8
ATGATTTCCATGACCAAGGCGGACTTGCGCTTGGCCGTCCAACGTTTGATTTCTTCGTCCATCGTGATGCTCATGTCTGTGATCTCCACTCATTATGACCTGAGCAGGATTTCAGTGGGTCATTACATCTCTACGCTACATTCCTCAACCATAGGAATAGCATCAATAATCACACCAATAAACTCACCGACTTTCCGACCCGGTATAAAACCATAGCAATCACTATACTGCTCATCGTCGCCTTTACTACGCTTAATCACAGGAGAACCACCAAGGAACCCACGCCTCATATTTTCCATATAAGCATACTGGACCAGTCGTTGCTGCTCCTGGACCCAAAGCTTTGCATTTTTTGCGTCAGCCTCGGTTAACTCTTTTATAAGAGAGAAATCAGAATTTACATCAACTGTACCTAGGTGAACATTTACAGCCCTATACCTACGAACACATTTACCTGAACTGAGCTCCAGCTCTTCCAGTACACTCACGGTTTTGCTAAATGATACTGTTCTAAGATTTGCATTCAACCTCATGTTAGCCATACCACACCTCTCATTATTATTGTTATTTTATGTTTTTTTCTTTGGTTTGTTCGTGTGATATGGGATCCCCATACCAATCAGTAATCCATTCATTGTTCTTCAAAATTTCATTCTTAAGCTTGTCTCTGTCTAAGAAAAACATGTTTGGCTTATTAATAGTAGCTTTTTCTGAGTTAATATCTTGGACATATCCATCAGGAATCAATGCGTTTAATCCTGCATGAACGCACTCCACCCCCTTCCTAAAAATTGTAGCTAAAACGTCTTTCAACAGTGCTAGCGCATTTGATATGAAACTATCTGTCGGCTCTTCGACTGATAGCAAAACAAAATCCAATCTTAGAAGCCGGAAAGAGAATGACGATGTGTCATATGTTTTTTTATCCACATATGACGGCACTGATTTTTTAAATTTGGAATATTGTTTTTTAGTACAACGAATCAATGCAGTAAATGGTATAACCTTAAGGTCGCTTGATTGATTTGATTCACCTAATTGCAAATTTAAATCATCTCGCCGAGATGAATATTCAATGCCCTGCTCGAGCAGCTTAAACCAAGTAGCCCGCAATCTCTTAACCTTAGACCCTGATATCCATTTCTTACCGTCTATACTATAACAAATACCTTTTGGCTCGTGATTATCTGCTCTCCTCACCCTTACCATTACATTATGCTCACGCAACCCAGTGACAAATTCAGTCATGTTGTTCGGCTGGTTTTTAAAAACCAAGTCCATTGCATCCCTGATAATACAAGCGGGATCATGCATAGCATGAAAGCTCCCTCTACCATGGCCATTTTTAATATTTACTATGCTATACTCATGACCGAAATTTTTTTCAGGGCTTTTACAGTTCGACAATCCCAATTCAATTTCTATTTTTCGAGCAGCGTCAACTCCCCGAGCGTAGTCATTACTATCATCAACCAAAGTTCTGTCAAGTTTGACTCTACATGCCACAACATGTACATGTAGAGAGCTTGTATCGCGGTGTATAACAGATGTCCATCGAGTATCGCTACCATATCCCAATTCACTCATTAGCAGCCTAGCTGCAACTAGACATTGATATGGAGTTAATGATTCATCGGGGCTCAATGATAGTGAATAATGTGCACATAGTTGGTTTCCTGTGCCTGCATACAATGATGCCTGCATATTCAACTCCATGAGTAGTGGCCCGATGTCATAATCAGAGACCTCACCTCTTTCATTCAATGTAATATTTGGTCTATTAATTACACCGCCACCGAGATGATAAACCTGTGATGGCATGGATTTTCGTTTCCTACCAATATGTATAGCTCGGTAAATATAAGACAGTCTGTACTGGAAATTATGGCCGATCCTGTGTTTTTCAAAATTCATTTCAACTTCACTCCAATCAGAGCTTTTTCAATTCCTACAAACAGAGAATTTATAGATGAGAAAGCCTGCATCACTGGAGAGTTATCACTGCTGTCAGTAATAAGTTTATAAACGTCACTACCAACTTCAGCTTCAGCTTCAGCTTGTTTAATCAACAAAATGATTTGATTTAAATTCGATGATATATTGTATAACCCCTCGAGCAATCTCACACGATCATCATATGAAAAATCTGGTGAGATATTACTGTCTAGTTCCCTGAGAGCCAAAAACCGAATCAGGCTAGACTTTTTTGGAATACCATAGGTTTTACTATGCTTAGTTAAAACACGTTGCTCAGCTGCATTAAATGAGATTCGGAGTATTAAACTGCGTTTTTCGTCAGCTGATTTTTTGGGTCTACCTGAGCGTGGTTTTATGTTCATTGCGTGCACCTTTATAATAATTATATGTTTGTCTTTTATACAAATTTGCACAGGAAGACGA
>NZ_PQLN01000196.1:0-2152 GCF_002919855.1 Aeromonas sp. ASNIH8
AGAAGTTGGAGTGGGCAATGGTGTATTTATCCAAAAACGGCAAAAAGAGTAGGCAGAGAAAATCCAAGCAAAACAACACGTTAGACGGTATTATTAATTCGCTTGCCGCTTAAGGTTCTGTACATGATTACCGCTTATTTTCACAGTCCCATTGTGACTCCCGAAAACTCCGCAAACTCCGCAAACTCCGCAAACTCCGCAAACTCAAGTAATTTAAGCTGCCTACCTTGATGGTAACGCTCTCTTCAATACTGATTTCTTGATAAGCCATGGCAAAACCTTGCAACATTGCAGGTGTTGCACTCAGTTTCCATGGTCGCCCTTATTAGCAGTAAATTATAAAAATAATCGTCAAAGTAGTTTTAAATTTTAACGTAGACACACAAAATGGAAAAATCTTGCAAGACTTACAAGTACTGCCTTATCATCATTCTCCATGATTCCTACATATCAACTTTAAGGCTGATAACATGACTCAAGTTAAAGGCGTTATTGAATATCATGGTCTGTCAGATTGGTGGCAAAATGAGATCACAACCGCAGAAAAGGAGATTATCTTAACCACATACAACCCCATGGGCTCTTCACCAAATGAAATCATTGAAGCTAACATCTGCTTCTCTAGCGGCAGTGCGGTACAGCTAGTTGGAAGTATTGCTAGCTGGTTAAATAAAATTGAGCATATTGAATTAGCCAAGAAGTTATTTGTTAAAGCTGAAAACTTAATAAATTCACGCACACCGATTCTTGATGTCCATTTTTTATTTCAAAATGAAATTATTACTTATTATAAACATAGGGAAGTAATCGGCCTTGAACCGTCAATAACATCATGTAACAAGCAAATATCTATTTCAAAAAAAGCATCGCGAATTTTAATCTCCGAATACGGTATGCCACTGCCATCTCACAAAGGTTATCAGCAGCTATCGATAATAATGGAAAAGTTGTCGGATTATCAAAAAGTCATAGCAATCTGTAATGAGGCTAAAAATGAAGGATGGTCTGGAGACTGGGATAAAAGAATTGAGCGCTGTACAAAAAAAACAAATAAAGCTTCTTGATAAAATATGCAAATAATCCTTGCAAGCACGCCATATATGACACATACATCAATAGCTGCTTTTTAGTATAACGAACCATCACCATGATTATAAATGGTGGCATATACCCACCATTTATTTTGGTTATTTATAAGTCAGCCACTTAAAAATTATTTCGAAAAACCTCTCAAAACCTTATATTCAATTTCTAAATTATCAGCCTTTATAATTTCCAACATTGCCCCTTTGTAGCCGACAACATTAGATTTTGAGAGATCATATTTCACGTCAGAATTAAACGCTGGCCTTGCAAGGTCACCACTGAATTCACGATAGCTAAAGTTAACCTCATCCCCGACCTTACCATTGTAGATAAGGGTTTGTTGAAATGATGCATTGGTCTGTTTGTATGCACTTCCACGTTCAAATTTCACATTCCCACAAACTGTTACGTCCACAGGAGAAATGATACAGGCCTGCTTTGTTGCTCTATCAATCCTAATTGATGCGCTGTAGTCAGGATATGATGTCATTAACCCCCTCATTATCTTGCCTTGAGATGTATCAACAGGTGTTGGCATGTAGTATTCAAACTTGTCATCCTCTCCAACCTTATTGAATTCACCTGGAGTTATTTCATATGCAGCTATGCTTTGCTGATAGCTTAACTTTATGACATCTACTGAACTACTGACGCCTTGAGATAATAGATTCTCACCGATTCCAATTTTTATCACTTTGCCAAGCTCAGGTATGGTAAATGACTGCGAACTTGGTACGTAATTAAATTTAGGTGAGGCACACCCAAAAACAAACCTGATTACCCATGATTAGCAGTCACCACGAGCTATACTGATCTTACGTACAGTTACTGAGGTGCGAGATCATGGCCAAAAGCAAAGTCCAATTCCAGAAAGGCTACAGCCTGTTTGATTTTTTCAAGGACTATGGCACTGAAGCGCAGTGCGAAAACGCGCTGCTTGCTTGGCGTTTTCCGAACGGTTTCATCTGTCCTGAGTGCGCCAACAAGACCTGCTGTCGCCTGAAAAGTCGGCCACGCGTGCTGCAATGCAATAACTGCCGTCACCAGATGTCATTGACTGGAAACA
>NZ_PQLN01000197.1:0-2101 GCF_002919855.1 Aeromonas sp. ASNIH8
GGCCAAGCGATTGGGCCGCTGCCCGCAGGAGTGGCTGAGGGCAGTTGTCAGGTCCTGCATCGAGAAAACCGACTACCCGTTCCCGGAGGAGTTGGTGCTGTCAACACCGTCCCGGTGAACGGTTACAGGGCAAGGTGGTCAAAATCATCAAGCTGGCGAGCGACATCACCGAGCGGGTGGAGAAATCCATCTCCACCCGGGAAGCGGCCCAGAAGGCGTGTGCCATCGCCAGCGAAACCGTCGCGAGCGCCGCCAGGGGGCGGGAGGTCATCGACAGGGTGCTCGACACCTCCTCTCACATCAACACCTCGGTCAATGCGGTCAGCAAACAGATAGAGCAGCTCAACCAGCAATCCAGGAGCATCGAATCCATCATCTCCACCATCAGCGGCATCGCGGATCAGACCAATCTGCTGGCCCTCAACGCGGCCATCGAGGCGGCCCGCGCCGGGGAACAGGGACGGGGATTCGCGGTCGTGGCCGACGAGGTGAGGCAACTGGCGGCGCGCACTTCCAGCTCCACCAGCGAGATCGTCACCGTCATCAAGCACAACTCGGAGATCACCTCCCAGATCACCCAGACCGTCTCCGTCGTCTCCGACAAGGCGGTGGCAGGTCAGGAGCAGGCCACCATCATCGCCGACGTCATCAAGGAGATCATCGAGGACGCCAACTCGGTGTCGGACACCGTCAAGAGCCTCTCCATCTGAGCGACAGCTGCCAATGACAACGGGGGGCCCAGGCCCCCCGTTGTCATTGCTGTCCGCCCACCCGACACCCGCTCAGCCATCCCCCAGGAGATAGTGTCTGGCTTCCTCGTCCGCCAGCGCGAGGGCGATGTCCCATAGCGCGGCGATGCAGAGCCCCTCCTCCCCCACAGCTTCCTCTTCCAGCGCCTCCAGGGCTCTGGCATCGGCCAGGGTAAAGGGGGGATGGCTCAACAGGCTTTTGGCCGCGGCCAGCAAGTGCATGTCGCTCATCGGTCGGCTCCTTCTTAGACAGCGTGTTTCCCTGCCCAGACTGTAGCCCAATGACGGCGACTCATCCCCCGGTGGCGACTGCCTGCGCACGCTTCCTGCCGGACGGCAGTTGGCCCACCCCGATGCCGGCCAGCACGGCGGCACAGGCCACCCATTGCAGGGC
Organism: Aeromonas sp. ASNIH8; assembly: GCF_002919855.1. Lineage (NCBI taxonomy): Bacteria > Pseudomonadati > Pseudomonadota > Gammaproteobacteria > Aeromonadales > Aeromonadaceae > Aeromonas > Aeromonas sp. ASNIH8. The sequence continues at coordinate 1,144 of NZ_PQLN01000197.1, forward strand.
AGTGAGCGTCTCTCCCAGCAGCAGATAGGCGAGCAGCAGGGTAAAGACCGGTATGAGGTTCACATAGGCAGCCGCCAGGGTCACCTTCACCTGGGTCACCGACCAGTTGTAGAGCAGGTAGGCACCAAGTGTCACGAAGGCGCCGAGGAAGAGGATGACCCCCATGTCCTGCCAGGCCCAGCTCGCGGGCCAGGGCGCACTGAAGGCAAAGGGCGCGAAGAAGAGCATGCCGACGAAGGCCTGCAACGCTGTCAGTGTCATCACGCCGTAGCGGCTGGAGAGCTTCTTGAATACCACGGAATAGGTGGCGGCGCAGAGCATGGCGCCCATCTCCAGGCTGTTGCCGAGCAGGGCGTTGGGGGCGAACTCGTCTGCGCCCTCCCCCAACCCCAGCAGGGCGATGCCAACGATGGCGATGGCAAAGCCCAGCAGCTGGCGGCGACTCACCCGCTCTCCAAGCAGCACGAAGGCCACCAGAGCCACCATCAGGGGAAGCAGGGCACAGACCATACCGGCCTGGCCGGCACTGGTGTAACGCAGGGCGTTGACTTCAAGAAGAAAGTAGAGGCAGGGCTCAAGCGCCCCCATCAGGGCCAACCAGCGCCAATCCCCCTTCTGGTAAGTGACGCGGCCAAGCTGGCGGTAGCAGAGCAGCCAGCAACAGGACGCCACCCCCATCCGCATGAAGAGCACCTGACCGAAGGACCAGATTTCCAGCACATGTTTGAGGGCGATGAAGGAGCTGGACCAGAGCAGCATGGCCAGGGTCAGCGTCAGGACGGGTAAAGGGCGCACAATGCCTCCATCTTAAATGCGAAAGGGGACTCCCTCCGACGTAGGTGGGAGGGGAATTTCGCCGGGGCGTCAGCCCCGCTGGTTTTGAATGTATTGCTTGATCACCTCCAACGGTGCTCCGCCGCAAGAGCCCGCAAAGTAAGAGCGTGACCAGAGTAAGAGC
>NZ_PQLN01000198.1:0-2077 GCF_002919855.1 Aeromonas sp. ASNIH8
GGCTCCCACTACAGCTACAACCACTTCTGTCGGCTCTATAAAGAGTGGGCGGCCCTGCTGCAACCCTCGATGCGGCAGACCCATATTGCGGGCGAAAAACTCTTTGTCGACTACTGCGGCCAGACCATGCCGATTGTCGATCCGCACACCGGCGAAATCCTTTACCGGGCCCAGATCTTTGTCGCCGTGCTGGGTGCTTCCAACTACACCTTTGCCGAGGCCACCCGCTCCCAGCAGCTCGAGGACTGGGTCATGAGCCACAAGCGCGCTTTCGAGTTCTTTGGCGGTGTGCCGCAATTGGTGGTACCCGATTGCCTGAAGAGTGCCGTCAGCGTGGCGCGCAATACCGATCCGGATCTCAACCCCACCTACCAGATGCTGGCGGCCCATTTCGGTACGGCGATCATGCCCGCGCGGCCCCGCAAGCCGAAGGATAAGTCCAAGGCAGAGGTGGGCGTGCAGATCGTCACCCGCTGGATCCTGGCGGTGCTGCGTCATGAAACCTTCCATAGCCTGGCCCAGCTCAATCAGCGGATGGGTGAACTGCTGACCCGGCTCAACCAGAAACCCTTCCAGAAGCTTCCTGGCTGCCGTGCCTCACAGTTTGCCGAGCTCGATGCTCCGGCGCTCAAGCCGCTGCCGGATTATCCCTATCACTACACCAAAGTGATGTTGGTACTGGTTGGTAAGGACTACCACGTCGATCTGGAAAAGCACTATTACTCCGTGCCCCATGCCTTGCAGGGCAAGCGGCTGGAGGCTCATCTGGCCGAACATACCGTCACGCTGTACCACGCCGGCAAGGTCGTGGCCGAGCACCCGCGGAGTCATCGCAAAGGTCAGCACAGCAGCCTGCCTGCCCATATGCCCGCGCATCACCAGGCGCTGCTGGAATGGTCGCCCGAGCGTCTGCTCGGCTGGGCGGTATCCATCGGACCCTACACCACGCATTGGGTGGATGGTTTTATCCGGAATGTGGCACACCCGGCGCAAGCGGTGCGACCTTGTCTGGCCTTGCTGGGGCAGAGCAAAACCTATGGCAAGGAGCGGCTGGAAGCGGCCTGCCTCCGGGGTTACCTGACCGGCGCCAACCGGCTGCACAACATCCGCAGCATGCTCAAGAACGGCCTCGAGCAACAACCCATCGCCAGCAAGCGACAGGATCCGCTGCAAGACATCCGTCATGACAATGTCCATGGCGAGCACTACTTCCACTAACCCCCACAGCTCAGGAGAAGCCCATGCAATTACACCTCAATGAACAACTAAGCCGCCTGCACTTGAGCGGTATGAAACAGGCCCTGAACCAGCAGCAGGCCCAGAGCATGCTGTACCTGGATATGGGTTTTGAAGAGCGGCTGCAACTGTTACTGAGCCATGAGCTGGTGCAACGGGAGCAGAGGAAAACCAACCGTTTGGAGAAGCAAGCCCGGTTCCGGCTCGCCGGACAGGTGGAGCAGCTCGACTATCGGGCGGGTCGAGGCGTGAGCCAAGCGCAGATCCGCCAACTGCTGGAAGGACACTGGCTGAGTCATCAACAAAATCTGCTGCTGACGGGCGCGGCAGGCTGTGGCAAGAGTTACCTGGCGTGTGCTCTGGGTCGTTACTTTATCCGGCAAGGAGTGGGCGTGCGGTATTACCGGCTGAAAACCCTGCTCGAAGAGATGCGACTGGCACAAGCGGATGGCAGCTATCCGAAACTGCTGGAGCAAGTAAGTCACATAGGAATGTTGATCCTGGATGACTGGGCCATGGAGATGCTGGACGCGAGCGAACGCAGCAACCTGCTGGAGATCATCGATACCCGCTACGGCAAAGTCTCAACGATAGTGGCGAGCCAATTGCCGGTGGAGAAGTGGTACGGAATGATCGGAGAGGCAACATTCGCCGAGGCAATCCTGGACCGATTGATCCACAGAGCAGTGCGCGTGACCTTAACGGGAGAATCGATGCGAAAACAGGGTGCCAACTTGACCGAAGCCGATCAGGCGGAGTAAAAGAAAGACGCTATAAACGCGGGCAGAAAAACGGTGATCGGCATGATGTTATTGGCTGATCGACATGATGTTATTAGCCA
>NZ_PQLN01000199.1:0-2061 GCF_002919855.1 Aeromonas sp. ASNIH8
CCTGCTTGTGGTGATCGGGTTCGATATCCGTACCGGGTTCGACTTCGCCGGAGTCGATGCCAAGGACTACAGCAGCGCCAACCCCGCCCTTCGGGCTGAGTGGGCCTTCTGGCGCAAGGCGGCCCCCGCCTATGGCTTTGGTCGCACCGAGTTGATGCCTATCAAGTCCAGCGAAGAGGCCATCGGGAAGTACATCGGGAAATACATCGGGAAACACATGGAATCGCGTCAGGAAGCCGACAAGGGCGCAAGGCTGGTCAGGTACTCCCGTGGTGCTCGCGTGGCCACCACGCGCTTCCAGTTCGTTTCTGTGGGGTCTCAGCAATGGCGCTCAAAGCTCCGTAGCTTCGCCTATTACGTCGCCGAGAGAACGGGATGCGAACCCACGATGGAAGGGATCCGTGAGGTCTGCGGCCCACGCTGGGCCCACTATCACCGCGATTTCATCCTTGGCATGCCTGCCTCGGCTCCTGAGCCTGACGGGGCCCCCTTGGGGTGTCCGCCTCAGGAGTCCGAGGCAGGGAGTAAGACTAGTCCCGTGGGGGTGCCCCCCACGCCCCGCGCCTCCACGCTCGTTACCCCTTCGGGCCACTCTCGCGTCGAGGTTCTATCGGACGGCCACCATGATGCAGCCTGCCAGACGACAAGGAGGAGGAGCGAGCGGCCTAGCGAGGACGACGACGCCGGAGGGGGCAGGCGATCCACCGATTCACCGATTGGTTAATCTGCCGCGCTCCGCTTGCCATTTCCCGTCACCGTGACTATAATAAATTATCGTTACAGTGACAGGAAATCACCATGAAAGACGCCCACGATAGCCAGACCGCCGATCTCCTTCCCATCCCCCGCCCTCGTGGCCGACCACGTACCGGCAAAGCCTTGTCTGGGGCAGAGCGCCAAGCAAAGTACCGCGCTAAACAGGCAGAAAATACCATCACAGTGACGTTTAATCGTGAGGATGTGAAGGTTCTAAAGACGTTGCTCGCCAATCCCCCCGACATGCTTTGCCTGTCCCTGGACAACATCGACCGTTTAGCCAAGGCCGTGTTTGATGCCTGCCTTGCCCAGGGGCGCTAGCCCCTATAAGGCGCTCCCGTTACGTCAAATGGGATGACGTAGCCAAGCGCCGTAACCCGCGCAGCGGCTCGGATCCTGACCTGATCCCCGCTCCCCTCCCTTCCCTGCCAAACAGGCTTTTGAGGATCTCAGAATCAAAGGACTGATAACGCCATAGCGCTCCCGATGCTCTGTTGCATGTACGCATGTGTGCATATCCACATGCGCACATGTGCTCACGTGTGCATCTTTTGGTAACTGTTACCAAAAATCGCTTATTTGCTGGGAACTTGCGCGGTTTACATGGGTATCAAAGGTGGCTATCTTGGACAGTGACCGAGACTTCAAAAATCTGAGCTTAGGGGCTCTTAACCTGTCCAGAAGGGATACAGCCAGCACAAAGCTGATTAGCTGCCCGATTTGAAATGAAATGCCCCGCAACATCCGCAAAATGTCCGGGGCTCGGTCACCGTGAATTCCGTTAAAACCCAACAAGTGGTGACGCCATGATCATACATCATCAAGCCACCCTCACAAGCCCCTTAGAGCGGGCTCGTTCGGGGTGGTCATATGGAAGGTAAAACCGCTCAGGCCGAGGGGGGGTTTCTTCCTTGTCTAAATAGTAACATCTCAACCGAGATAGCCTCGACTCAGACCCGCAAAGCCGCTTCCGCTCTGGGCTGGAACGTCATGTCCTTTTCTAAAAAACATGGGTTAGAAAACCTCGGTTTCCTAACCCTAACCTTCAAGGATCATGTGGTCTGTGTGAAAGAGGCGCAGCGTCGTTTGAACTCCCTTTTGACCCATGTCATCAAACCCCGCTACCAGGACTACATCGGCGTCCTGGAACGTCAGAAGTCGGGCCGGATCCACTACCACCTGCTTGTGGTGATCGGGTTCGATATCCGTACCGGGTTCGACTTCGCCGGAGTCGATGCCAAGGACTACAGCAGCGCCAACCCCGCCCTTCGGGCTGAGTGGGCCTTCTGGCGCAAGGCGGCCCCC
>NZ_PQLN01000002.1:0-127100 GCF_002919855.1 Aeromonas sp. ASNIH8
TGAGGGTCCTAAAGGGCCGTTGGAGACCACAACGTTGATAGGTGGGGTGTGTAAGCGTAGCGATACGTTGAGCTAACCCATACTAATTACCCGTGAGGCTTAACCATACAACACCCAAGAAGTGTTCGAAGGCTTGTAGCAGATACGAACGAATTACTTACATCAGCTTTCTCAGATTGAAGATTTTGCCTGGCGGCAATAGCGCAGTGGAACCACCTGATCCCATGCCGAACTCAGAAGTGAAACGCTGTAGCGCCGATGGTAGTGTGGCATTCGCCATGCGAGAGTAGGACACTGCCAGGCACCCAATACAAGAAACCCCGCTCACTCGAGCGGGGTTTTTTATTGCCTGAAATTCAGCACTCACTGGAGGGCAAGCGGGCACTATGGTGCTGTTTCCCGCCGTGTTTTCTGATACTCGCATTCATCATCCCAGCTAATATCGACTTGTTTGTGGCCCGTCTCTGTTCAATATCTATTCGAAAGCCTGCATTCTGGATATAAAAAGCACAGAATGTGATGCTTCTACCTTTCTTGTCATGCCTGCTCTGGTTTAATTCCCGGGTCCACATCGATGGACCAAGGAATCACAATAATTTGAGGAATGGACACATGTTCAAAAGAACAGTAACGATGATGCTGGCGGCGGGAACCCTGGTATTAGGCGGTTGCGCATCCAATGGTGGTGCAGAGCAGGCGGCGGCGGACAACAGCGACTTCGGCGGCAAGTCCATCTACCTGCGTGGTGAGATGAACGACTGGATGGCCACCGACGAAAGCAAGGTCGTCAAGGTTGCCGACAAGCTCTACATGGCCAAGGGGACGCTCAAGAAAGAGTGGGCTCCTTACAAGTTCAAGTTTGCCGACTCCGGCTGGAGTTGTGGCACCAACTTCGGCTACAAGAGCCCGAGCGATGGCGTTGCCGTGCTCGGCGGGGAGCCTGTACCGGTCAATCCGTGCTCCAAGTATGAGGACATGAAGTTCTCGCCCGAGGCGGATGGCGTCTATGAGTTCTATCTGAATATGGCGGGTGAGACTCCGAGCGTATACGTCAAGAAACCCTGAGATAGTCTCTCGCTTTAAATCTCTCGGAAATTGAACCGGTTAAATGCCCTGGCCCAGAAATCTGCTGGCCGGGGCATTTTTTTAGGATAGAATCGGCGCCCTTATGACGGATGAATCACAATATATTGTGCTTTGAGTTCTTAAATTCACTACTGGTAGTATTTTTGTCACGATATTGCCCCATTCACAGGAGGTTGATTGACCATGGCTAAATCCATTCCGGTACTGGAGGGCGTCACCGCCAGCCGCCAGATCCCTCTGCAGGAGACGTCTCTCGAGATCTGGGACAGCAAGTATCGTCTCAAGAGCAAGGATGGCGCCCCCATCGACGGCTCCATCGACGGGACCTACCAGCGTGTCGCTCGCGCGCTGGCTGCGCAGGAGCGCGAACCCGACACCTGGTATGAACCCTTCCTGTGGGCCCTGCGCAATGGTGCCATTCCAGCGGGCCGTATCACCTCCAACGCCGGGGCGTTTGAGCACAAGCCGGCGACCTCCACGATCAACTGCACCGTCTCCGGCACCATTGAGGATTCGATGGACGATATCCTCGGCAAGGTGCACGAGGCGGGGCTGACCCTGAAGGCGGGTTGCGGCATCGGTTACGACTTCTCGACCCTGCGACCGCGCGGAGCCTTCGTTTCGGGAGCGGGGGCCTATACCTCGGGGCCGCTCTCCTTCATGGATATCTACGACAAGATGTGCTTTACCGTCTCCTCTGCCGGTGGCCGTCGTGGCGCCCAGATGGGCACCATGGATATCCGTCACCCCGATGTCGTCGAGTTCATCCAGGCCAAGCGGGAGGATGGTCGCCTGCGTCAATTCAACCTCTCCCTGCTCATCACCGAAGAGTTCGTCAGTGCGGTGAAGGAGGATGCCCCCTGGCAACTGATCTTCCCCTACACCGCCAAGGAGGTGGAGCAGGATGGCATCGCGCTGGATGACCCTGTGAGGGTGGTCTGGGCGGACTGGCCCAACAAGGAGGGTGTGGTGATCAACGAGCTGGGCCAGGTGGCCTGCAAGGTCTACAAGACCCTGCCCGCGCGCAAGCTGTGGAACGTCATCATGACCTCTACCTACGACTATGCGGAGCCCGGTTTCATCCTGATCGACAAGGTGAACCAGATGAACAACAACTGGTTCTGCGAAGAGATCCGTGCCACCAACCCTTGCGGTGAACAGCCTCTGCCGCCCTATGGGGCCTGCCTGCTGGGCTCGGTCAACCTGACCACCTTCGTGCGCGATCCCTTCACCGAGCAGGCCGCCTTCGACTGGCCCGCGTTTCGCAAGGTGGTGGCCATCTTCACCCGCATGCTCGACAACGTGGTGGAGATAAACCAGCTGCCGCTGGCCAAGCAGCGCGAGGAGATCACCGCCAAGCGTCGCCACGGCATGGGCTTCTTGGGGCTGGGCTCGACCCTCACCATGCTGCGCATCAAGTACGGCTCTGCGGCCTCCGTCGCCTTCACCGAACAGGTCTCCCAGGAGCTGGCGATGACCGGCTGGCAGGAGTCTCTGCGTCTGGCGAAGGAGAAGGGGCCGGCCCCCATCATGGAGCAGGAGTTCGAAGTCACCGGCAAGATGCTGCGTCTGCGCCCCGAAATGGCGGCAGATGGCATCAAGCTCGGCGACAAGGTGAAGGGCAAGGTGTTGCATGCCCGCTACAGCCGCTATATGCAGCAGGTGGCCGAGGTGGATCCCGCTCTGGTAGCCGAGCTGGCCGAGGTGGGTGGACGCTTCACCCACCACAGCAGCATAGCACCGACCGGTACCATCTCCCTGTCGCTCGCCAACAACGCCAGCAACGGCATCGAGCCGAGCTTTGCCCACCACTACAGCCGCAATGTCATCAAACCGGGCAAGAAGAGCAAGGAGAGCGTGGATGTCTACTCCTTCGAGCTGCTGGCTTATCGCGAGCTGGTGAACCCGGCCGCCATGCCCTATGCCGAGGAGGAGGGTAGCCGCCTGCCGGATTACTTCATCACCGCGGACGACATCACGCCGACCGGGCACGTGGATATCCAGGCGGCGGCCCAGCGCTGGATCGACTCCTCTATCTCCAAGACCGCCAACGTGCCGACCGATTTTCCGTTCGAGCAGTTCAAGGATATCTACCTCTATGCCTCGGACTCCGGCCTAAAGGGCTGTACCACCTTCCGCTTCAACCCGGCCGCCTTCCAGGGCGTGCTGGTGAAGGAGAAGGATCTGGAGAACACCAGTTACGAGTTTACCCTGGAAGATGGCACCGTCATCACGGCGAAGGGGAACGAGGAGATCGAATACGATGGCGAGCTGCACACCGCAGCCAACCTCTATGACGCCTTGAAAGAAGGCTATTACGGCAAGTTCTGAGGACGAGACATGGTCAAGAAGATCGACAGAAAAATCGTCGCCTACAAGGTAAAAACCCGGGATGAGCCGCAAGATGCGCCGACGCCCCAGGATGACGTGGTGCACATGCATGAAACCGTGCTGCGCCCGGAACGGTTGATGGGCACCACCTACAAGCTGAAGACGCCGGAGCACGTCTCCGAGCACTCGCTGTTCATCACCATCAACGACATCATTCTCAACGAGGGCACGGTGCACGAGACCCGGCGCCCGTTCGAGATTTTCATCAACTCCAAGAGCCTGGAGCACTATCAGTGGATAGTGGCGCTGACCCGCATCATCTCGGCGGTGTTTCGCAAGGGAGGGGACGTCACCTTTCTGGTGGAGGAGTTGCGCTCCGTGTTCGATCCCAAGGGGGGGTACTGGAACAAGGGCAAGTACGTGCCTTCGCTCATCGCCGAAATTGGCAACGTGATCGAAACCCATCTCACCGAGATCGGCATGCTCAAGGTGCCCGGGCTGGACGAGCACCAGCAGGCGTTCCTGGCCGAGAAGCAGGCGCAATTGCAGGCACAGCAACAGGCAGAAGAGCAGTCGGCGGGCAGCGGTTTCCCACCCAGTGCCGCGCTCTGCTACAAGTGCCACACCAAGGCGCTGGTGCAAAAGGATGGCTGCATGACCTGTCTCAACTGCGGGGATTCCAAGTGCGGTTGAGGGGCTGATTGCTACCAAAGGCCGGCGACATGCCGGCCTTTTCGTTGCTGATTTTATGTTCGAACGACGCCCATGATGGCAGCGATTTGTTGCGCACCGGTAAATTCGGGCGTAGCGTTGGGGGTAATAAAACTGTCACGGCCGTGTGGTTTCAATGACATCTGAGATTCACACACGTGGCACCTTCAGTGCCAAGGAGGATGCTTATGGACAACACGGACCGAAAGCTGTTTATCCTGGATACCAACGTTCTGCTTCACGAACCCCTCGCCATCTACTCCTTCAAAGAGCACGACGTGCTCATCCCCATGACGGTGCTCGAAGAGCTCGACAACATCAAGGATCGCCAGAAGGACGTCAGCCGTGATGCCCGTATCGCCATCCGTGCCCTGGAAGATGTGTTCCGTGATGCGACTCCGGAGCAGATAGTGCAAGGAGTGGCGCTGGCCGGCGAGGCGAGCGGCCATATCTCCATCTTCAGCGACCACCATCTGCCCCAGGATGCCGAGGTGTTCACCGACAAGGAGGCGGACAACCGCATCATCAACGCCGCCCTCTACCTGCAAAAGCACGAGATGAAGCGTCAGGTGGTGCTGGTCACCAAAGACATCAACATGCGCCTCAAGGCCAAGGGAGCAGGTCTTGCCCATGTGGAGGATTACCGCAGCGACCAGCTCATCGACGACATCCGCCTGCTCGCCAAGGGCTTCCAGGTGGTGCCCGGCAGCTTCTGGGAGCGGGTCGGTGAGTGCGACAGCGAAACCCATGGCCGCGATACGGTCCACGTCATCGATGCCAACCTGCTGGAGGGAGTCCACGTCAACCAGTACCTCCTGGACGAGGAGAACTTCTTTGCCGCGCGGGTGCTGAGCCACGACGGCAACAAGATCCGCCTGAAAGATCTCGGCCGCGAGCGGCTGATGTCCCGCAAGGCCTGGGGGGTGCATCCCAAGAACGTCTATCAGGGCATGGCGTTGGATGCCCTGCTGGATCCGCACATCGACCTGGTGATCCTGACCGGCCCGGCGGGCTGCGGCAAGACCCTGCTCGCCATGGCGGCGGCGCTGGAGCTGGTGATCGAGAAGGGGATCTACGAGAAGGTGATCGTCACCCGAAATACCCCGGAAATCGCCGAGAGCATCGGCTTCCTGCCCGGCACCGAAGAAGAGAAGATGATGCCCTGGCTGGCGGCGGTGACCGACACTCTGGAGGTGCTGCACAAGCAGGACGAGAACATGAGCGGGTCCCTCAGCTACATCATGGAGAAGGCCAACATCCAGTTCAAATCGGTCAACTTCATGCGCGGGCGCAGCATCCAGAACACCTTCGTGCTGCTGGACGAGTGCCAGAACCTGACCGCGTCCCAGATCAAGACCATCATCACCCGCTGCGGGGAGGGGACCAAGATCGTCTGCTCCGGCAACCTGGCTCAGATCGACTCCAACTACCTGAGCCCGGTGACCTCGGGTCTGACCTACATCGTCGAGCGGTTCAAGGACTTCGACGGCAGTGCCAATATCTTCCTGAACGGGGTGGTGCGCAGCCGGCTGGCTTCGTTTGCCGAGGAAAACCTCTGATCCCCGGCCAACTGGCCACTCATGAAAAGGGAAGCCAGGTGGCTTCCCTTTTTTGATCCCTTCTATCTCATGTCTCTCTCGGTCGGCCCAGGTAGCGCAGCAACCCGGGGTGATCGCTGCTGTGCAGGATATCCGGCTTGCCCTGCAAGGCGATGCGCCCTGCGTCGATGAAGAGCACCTGATCGGCGATGAGCTGGGCATCGTCCTGGGAACGACAGGGAGAGACCATCAGCTTGTCAGCCCTTCACTGTGGCGCCAGCGCGCGGCCCAGGTAGCGCAGCAGCCCGGGGTGATCGCTGCTGTGCAGAATATCCGGTTTGCCCTGCAAGGCGATGCGTCCCGCGTCGATGAAGAGCACCTGATCGGCGATGAGCTGGGCATCCTCGGGGTTGTGAGAGACCATCAGCACGGTGATGCCCTGCTCGCAGGCGAGGCGGGCGACCTCCGCCAGCATCTCCCGCCGCAGGGCCGGATCGAGGGCCGAGAAGGGCTCGTCCAGCAGCAGCAGCGGCCTGCCCCGCACCAGGGCGCGGGCCAGCCCCACTCGCTGCTGCTGGCCGCCGGAGAGCTGCTCCGGCAGGCGCGTCAGCATCTCCCCCAGGCCCACCTTGTCAGCGGCCTCCTGCACCTGCCTTTTCTGGGCCGGATTCAAGCGCAGGCCGGGATGCAGGCCGATGGCGATGTTGTCGAACACCGACAGGTGCAGGAAGAGGTTGTGATCCTGGAACAGGGTGGTGACCGGGCGCTCGGCGGGGCCCAGTGACAGCAGATCCTGGCCGTCGAAGGTGAGGGTGCCCGACTCCACCGGCACGAAGCCCGCGATCATGCCTAGCAGGGTGGACTTGCCGGCGCCGCTCGGACCGATGAGGGCGGTGATCTCCCCCTTGGGCAAGGTCGCACTGAAGGTCACCTGCCAGTCGGGATAACTGGTGACCAGTTCCTCAATTACCAGCATGTTTGGCTCCTGAATGTCGTTTTATAGAACAACAAGTAAGAAAAATTGATGAAAGGCAGCGTGAGTGACTGCCACAAGGGGCGCTCCAGGGACGTGCCCGGCCGGATCCTGGGGGCGGGGAGGCGGCAATGCCGCCGGGGATCAGTGATCCACATGCCTGCCTCCCAGTCCCCGCTCCACCAGCCAGAACAGGGAGAAGCAGAGGGTGAGCAGCAGCAGGGCGGTGGCGGCCGCCTCGGTCAGCCGGTAGCTGCCGAGCTGCTGATAGAGCAGCCAGGGCAGGGTAGTGAGGGTCTGGCTGCCGAACATGGCGATGGCCCCGAGATCCCCGAGGGACAATATCATCGAGAGCGCCATGGCCAGGGCCAGCGGACGGCGCAGCAGGGGCCACTCCACCAGGCGCAGGCGATGCAGGCCGCGCACCCCCAGGCTGTCCGCCAGCCTATCGTACTGGCGCACCACCAGTTGCATGGGGGCCGAGAGGGTGCGCAGCACATAGGGCAGCGCCATCAGCGCGTTGACTAGCACCACCAGCCAGGGGCCCAGGGCAAAGACGTCGGTGAAGGGCATGAACAGGATGAAGAGGCCGGTGGAGAGCACCACCGCCGGGATCATCAGGATCATGGAGCCGCTGGCCTCCCACAGGGCGGCGGCCCGCCGTTTGCGATCCCGCACCCTCAGATGCCGGCTGGTGAGCAGCAGCCCGGCGCCGAGCAAAGTGGCCAGGGAGCCCGCCGCCAGGGCTATGCCCAGGGACTGCCCCCCTGCCTGCCACAGCCGGGGTGAGCCGAGCGCCGCCAGCAGACCGGGGTTGAACCCGGCGACCACGATGGCCAGCAGGGGCGGCAGGAAGATGGCGAGCCCCATGGTCAGGGCCAGGCCATCCACCAGAGCGCTGCCCTTCTGGTGTCTGTCGGGACGCAGGCAGGGGCGACGGCTGGTGAGGCGACTGGCCGGGGTGGTCTGCAGCTTGTGTTGCAGCAGGAGCAGGGCCAGGGTCAGCAGCAGTTGCACCAGGGCGAGCCCGCCAGCGGTGGCGAGATCGAAGTCAAAGCGCAGCGCCTGGTAGACAGCCACCTCCAGTGTGGTGGACTTGGGGCCGCCCCCGAGCGCCAGCACTGTGGTGAAGCTGGTGAAGCAGAGCATGAAGATGAGGCTGGCGAGCCCCGGCAAGATGCCGCGGATGAGCGGCCACTCCAGCAGCCGGAAGATGTGGGAGGAGCGCATGCCGAGCTGGCTGGCGAGGCGCCAGGAGGACTCGGGGATGCTCTCTATGCTCTGCAGAATGAGGCGGGCGGCCAGCGGCATGTTGAAGAAGACATGGGCCAGCAGGATGCCGAACAGGCCATAGAGGTAGTTGCCGGGATCCATGCCCAGGCCGTGCAGCAGTTGCGGCAGCCAGCCCTGGCGACCGTGCACCGCCACAATGCCGAAGATGGCGATGATGACCGGCAACACCAGGGAGAGGCCGAACAGCTTGAGCAGCAGGCGGCGTCCGGTGAAACGGCGTCGCGCCAGGGCCCTGGCCACCGGGATGGCAAGCCCCAGGCTCAGCAGGGTGGAGAGCAGTGCCTGCCAGAGGCTGAAACCCAGCACGTGGCGCAGGTAGGGATCGCCTAGCAGGGCGCGGGGGGAGAGGGCCCCCGCCTGCCACAACAGGGCGACCAGCGGCCCAATGGAGAGCAGCAGGATGACCAGGGTGGCTGCACTGCCGGGCAGCCACCAGAGGGTGCGACGACCTGAACTCACTGGGTGACGGCTTGCAGCCATTCGCGGATCCACCCCTTGCGGTTGGCGGCCACCTCGTCAGAGCTGAAGGTCAGCGGCTTAGCTACGGTGATCATCTGTTCGAACCCCTTGGGCAGCGCCACGTCTGTCACCGGATACATCCAGTTGCCGCCGGGGATCTCGTTCTGGAAGGCGGGGCTCACCATGAATTGCAGGAACTGGTCAGCCAGTTTGCCCTGTGTGGCGCCCTTGAGCTTGGCCGCTACTTCCACCTGGCGGTAGTGCCCCTCCTCGAACGTGGCCGCCCGGTACTGGGGCTTGCTCTCGGCGATCAGGTGATAGGCGGGGGAGGTGGTGTAGGAGAGCACCATGTCCGCCTCGCCGTCGAGGAACATGCCGTAGGCCTCTGACCACCCCTTGGTGACGGTGACCGTCTTTTTGGCAAGCGTGGCCCAGGCCGCAGGGGCCTCATCCCCGTAGACCGACTTCATCCAGAGCATCAGCCCCTGACCCGGGGTGGAGGTGCGGGGATCCTGATAGATCACCTTGATATCGGGGCGCGCCACCAGCTCCTTCAGGCTCTTGGGGGGCTGCTTGAGCTTGTTGCTGTCATAGACGAAGGCGAAGTAGCCGTAGTCATAGGGGACAAAGGTGTCATCCTGCCAGCCACCCGGCACCTTGAGGTCATCGAGCCTGGTGGAATGGGGGGCGAACAGGCCGCTCTGTTTGGCCTCGCTGATGAGGGCATCGTCCAGCCCCAGCACCATGTCGGCCTTGCTGTGCTGGCCTTCCAGCCGCAGCCGGTTGAGGATGGCGACGCCATCCTCGAGGGGCACCAGATTGAGGGTGCAGCCGCACTCCTTCTCGAAGGCCTGCTTGATCTTGGGGCCCGGCCCCCATTCGGCGGCGAAGGAGCCGTAGGTGTAGACGGTGAGGGTGTCGGCGGCAAACGCCTGGGCAGAGAGCAGGCTGGTGGCGATCAGCAGCAGGGTCTTCATCAATGGCACTCCTGTGGATATCGGGGTGCTCATCAATGGCACCTCGCGTGTGGTGAGCGCCGGCGGATGAGGGCACAAAAAACGCGCGCCATGCCTCAAATTCCTCCGCCAGCATTATCTGGATCAGGTTCACGGGTATAATCTCAGCGGTAAACCGCACCCCGTTTGAGCAACGCATCGCATTGTATTGGCGTTCCTGGGGGGAGGCCAGCACTATGTTTCACGGGCCGCATCGTGCGAGCCACCACCAAGGAGGAAGTCCCCAGTGATCACCAGCACCAAGGAAAGACGTGCCTTCCAGCGCATGGTCATCAATGCCCCCGTCACCCTGTTCCAGCATCAGCAGGTGCTGGAGGGGATCTGCCGGGATCTCAGCGCCAACGGCATGGGCGTCGAGGTGAACAAGCACGCGTTCGATCTGGCCCAGCCCATCCGGGTGAGCCTGGCGACCAGCAGCAATCTTCTGCCTCCCTTCGAGGCCCAGGCTCGCATCGTGCGGGTGCTGGAGGAAGAAGACGGTCTCCTGCTGGCGCTGGAGTTTCTCTCCCTCACCTGAGACCTGGGCGCCCGTCCTCCTCGAGACAGGCCAGCCATGGGCTGGCCTGTCTCATTTCCCCTCATCCTGCACCGGTTGCACGCTCAACTGGCCGCTGTCGACCAGCGTCTTGCTGGTGGGCGCGAGCTGGCCCATGGGCAGCTGGGCCGGGCCGGTCGGCTCCATCAGGAGGTAGGTCTCCCCCGCCCGGCTCAAGGTGGCCTCCCCCGGTTTGGCTGGCAGGGCCACCCCCAGCAGGGCATGTCCCGGCACGAACACCATGGCCTGCTTGAGATCGGGATACCCCTGGGCCAGCAGGGCGGCCATCAGGGTCACCTTGCTGTCGCAATCCCCCCGGTTCTGCTCCAGCACCTGGCGCGGGCTCAGAAACCCCTTGCCAGAGCGGCCCGACTGGCTGTCGAGCAGTTGATAGGGGATGGCCTGGATGAAGTCGAGCATGTAGGCCACCGTCTTCTGGCGCGCCTCGGTCTCGGTGGCCCCTTCCTGCTTGAGCTGCTCCATCAACGGGGCCAGCTCGTCCCGACTCTCCAGGGCGATGCGCACATGATCCTGCTTGATGGCGGGAGCGCCGTCGGGGGCAGTGAAGGGCTGGAAGTAGTGCTGCGTGAGCCAGGCGGCCTCCAGTTTGGCCTGCTCGGGCTTGACCCATTGGGAGGCTTCCCGCGCCTTGTCGGCGTTGCGGCTCTTGATGCTGAGGCTCATGGCGGGGCGAACGAGGGAGAACTGCACCTCGGGGAACGCCAGGGGTGCCTGCTGCAGCAGGCTTTGCAGTACGTCTTCCTGCATCCTGGCCGGACGGTAAGCGATGAGAGGGGGCAGCTTGCCCGCCTCCAGCCGATAGCTGAGCTGCTGCGCCTTGCCCTATCTGTCCTGCCAGCCGACATTGAGCTGACCGCCACTGTTGGTGAAAGAGGTCTGCCCGCCCAGGGCCGGGAGGCTGATCAGCAGGCAGAGCAATGAAAGGGCGCCCCTTGCGGACATAGGTGTCTCCTGTCGGACATGCAGAGGTGGCGGGCTTTGTACAGCGACCCGACAATAAAACAGGGAGCCTCGGCTCCCTGTTGATTCTACTCGCTTTCTTGTCGCAGGCTCGTCAAATCCAGCTTGGCTGCTTCGCCTCGAAGGCGCTGATGGCGGCCTCTTGCTGCAGGGTCAGACCGATGGCATCCAGCCCGTTGAGCAGACAGTAGCGACGGAACTCGTCGATTTCGAAGCCGAACGTGAGGCTGCCTGCACGCACCTGGTTGGCCTCCAGATCCACTTCGATCTCGATGCCCGGCTGGGCGGCGACCAGCTGGAACAGGGCGTCGACCTCCTCCTCCTTCAGACGAACCGGCACCATGCCGTTGTTGATGGCGTTGCCGTAGAAGATGTCGGCAAAGCTCGGGGCGATCATGGTCTTGAAGCCGTAGTCCGCCAGCGCCCAGGGGGCGTGCTCGCGACTCGAGCCGCAGCCGAAGTTCTCGCGGGCCAGCAGGATGCTGGCACCGGCGAATTGCGGTTTGTTCAGCACGAACTCCGGGTTGGGCTGCTCCCCTGCATCGTCCAGGAAGCGCCAGTCGTGGAACAGGTGCTTGCCAAAGCCGATGCGGTTCACTTTCTGCAGGAACTGCTTGGGAATGATGGCGTCGGTGTCGACGTTGGCGCTGTCGAGGGGAACGACGATCCCTTTATGCTGTTTGAAACCTGTCATCATGTTCTCCTTGTCGTTACAGCGCACGAATGTCGGCGAAGCGGCCGGTGACGGCGGCGGCGGCGGCCATGGCCGGGCTCACCAGGTGGGTGCGACCGGCACGACCCTGACGCCCCTCGAAGTTGCGGTTGCTGGTGGAGGCGCAGCGCTCCCCCGGTTGCAGCCGGTCGTTGTTCATGGCCAGACACATGGAGCAGCCGGGCAAGCGCCACTCAAAGCCTGCCTCGATGAAGATCTTGTCCAGCCCCTCGGCCTCGGCCTGGGCCTTCACCTGCTCGGAGCCCGGCACCACCAGGGCCTGTACCCCTGCGGCCACCTTGCGACCGCGGGCGATGGCGGCGGCAGCGCGCAGATCCTCGATGCGGCTGTTGGTGCACGAACCGATGAACACCTTGTCGATGGCGACGTCGGAGAGCTTCTGACCCGGTTGCAGGTCCATGTAGGCGAGGGCCTTGCGGGCGGACTGCTGCTCCACCGGATCGGCGAAGGATTCCGGTGCAGGGATGGGCTCATTGACGGCAATCACCTGGCCCGGGTTGGTTCCCCAGGTCACTTGCGGGGCGATGTCGGCGGCGTCGAGCACCACTTCGGCGTCGAAGTGGGCACCTTCGTCGCTCTTGAGGGTCAGCCAGTAGGCGATGGCCTGTTCCAGCGCCTCCCCCTTGGGAGCGAACTCCTTGCCACGGATGTAGTCGATGGTGGTCTGGTCGGGGGCAATCATGCCCGCTTTGGCGCCGAGCTCGATGGCCATGTTGCACACCGTCATGCGCCCTTCCATGGTGAGCCCCTCGATGGCTTCACCGGCGAACTCCACCACGTAGCCGGTCCCGCCTGCGTGACCTACCTTGCCGATGATGGCGAGCACCACGTCTTTGGCGCTGATGCCTGCGGCCAGCTTGCCGTTGACAGAGATACGCATGGTCCTGGCGCGGCCCTGTTTCAGGGTCTGGGTGGCCATTACGTGTTCCACTTCGGAGGTGCCGATACCGAATGCGAGCGACCCGAAGGCACCGTGGGTGGCGGTGTGTGAGTCACCGCAGACGATGGTGGTGCCGGGCAATGTGATGCCGAGCTCGGGGCCCATCACGTGGACGATGCCCTGGTACTTGTGGTTCAAGTCATAGAGACGAACCCCGAACGCCTTGCAGTTGGCGGCGAGCGTCTCCATCTGGATGCGGGCCATCTCGCCGGAGGCGGCGATGTCCTTGGTGGTGGTGGAGACGTTGTGATCCATGGTGGCCCAGGTCAGATCCGGGCGACGCAGCTGGCGGTTCATGGCGCGCAGGCCGTCGAATGCCTGGGGGCTGGTCACTTCATGCACCAGGTGACGGTCGATGTAGATGAGAGGGGTTTCCCCTTCCACTTCCCGCACCACGTGTGCGTCGAACACTTTCTGATAGAGGGTCTTGGACATTGCTCGGTTTCCTTGTTATCGATGCCGTGGGATCAGATGCGCGCGGCGATCTGGCTGCCCATGTCGGCCGTGCTCTGCACCGGGTGTGTGGCGCTGGCCTGATGCAGGTCGGCGGTGAAATAGCCTTCTGCCAGGGTCTGGGCCACAGCCTGCTCTATGGCCTGGGCGGCGGCTTCCTGGCCGAGACTGTAACGCAGCATCAGGGCGGCGGAGAGGATCTGGGCGATGGGATTCGCAATCCCCTTGCCGGCGATATCCGGGGCCGAGCCACCGGCCGGCTCGAACAGACCGAAGCCGGATTCGTTGAGGCTGGCGGAGGGGAGCAGGCCCATGGAGCCAGTGATCATGGCGCACTCGTCGGAGAGGATGTCACCGAACAGGTTGGAGCAGAGCAGCACGTCGAACTGGGACGGATCCTTGATGAGCTGCATGGTGGCGTTGTCGATGTACATGTGGTTCAGGGCCACGTCCGGGTAGGACTTGGCGACCTCGGTCACCACCTCGCGCCACAGGATGGAGGAGGCGAGCACGTTGGCCTTGTCGATGGAGGTGACCCTGGCCTTGCGCACCCGGGCCGATTCAAAGGCGATCTTGGCGATGCGCTCGATCTCGAAGCGGTGGTACACCTCGGTGTCGAAGGCCTTCTCGGTGGCGCCTTCCCCTTCACGCCCCTTGGGCTGGCCGAAATAGATGCCGCCGGTCAGCTCGCGCACGCAGGCGATGTCAAAACCGCGATCGGAGATGTCGGCACGCAGCGGGGAGAACTGCTCCAGACCGGTGTAGATGCGGGCCGGGCGCAGGTTGCAGAACAGTTTGAAGTGGGCACGCAGGGGCAGCAGGGCACCGCGCTCCGGCTGATCGTTGGGCGGCAGGTGCTCCCAC
This sequence comes from Aeromonas sp. ASNIH8, assembly GCF_002919855.1. Classification (NCBI taxonomy): domain Bacteria; kingdom Pseudomonadati; phylum Pseudomonadota; class Gammaproteobacteria; order Aeromonadales; family Aeromonadaceae; genus Aeromonas; species Aeromonas sp. ASNIH8. The sequence goes on from NZ_PQLN01000002.1 coordinate 13,914, forward strand.
TTGGGGCCACCCACCGATCCGAACAGCACCGCATCGGCCGCTTCGCAGCCTTTGATCGTGCTCTGGGGCAGCGGTGTGCCGTGGTTGTCGATGGCGATGCCGCCGACGTCGTGACGGTCATAGTCGAGGGAGAAGCCGAATTTGGTCTGCACCTTTTCCAGTACCTTGATGGCCTCTGCCATCACTTCCGGGCCAATGCCGTCACCCGGCAATACTGCGATCCGATAACTGCTCATACTCTCTCCGTCTTGATAGTGTGATTCCGTTTCATCCGGGAGGCCGGTCCGGACCACTGCCCTGGCCCCGGTCCTCCCCATGTCATGCTGTCATCTTGTCCGGCGGCGGGCTCAGACGGTTTCCGATTTGATGGTGTGGTTGCGCTCCATCTGCTCGGCCACCTGGTCCGCGCGCCAGATGCTGTTGATCACGTGGACCAGGGCCTGGGCCGAGGATTCGATGATGTCAGTGGCCAGCCCCATGCCGTGGAACTTGCGCCCCTTGTACTCGGCGACGATGTCCACCTGGCCGAGGGCGTTCTTGCCCTCGCCCTTGCCCTTGAGTTCGTATTTATCGATGCGGATCTCGTAGCCGGTGATGCGGTTGATGCACTGGTAGACCGCATCCACCGGGCCGTTGCCGGTGGCGGCCTCGCACACCAGATCCTGGCCTACCTTGAGCTTGACCGAGGCGGTGGCGAGCACCGAGCTGCCGCTCTGCACGCCGAGGTACTCCAGCTTGAAGTGCTCGGGCTCCTCGTGGATCTGGCTGAAGAAGGCGAGGGCCTCCAGGTCGTAGTCGAACACCTGGCCCTTCTTGTCGGCCAGGGTGAGGAACTTGGCGTAGAGATCGTCGAGGTCGTAGCTGCTCTCGGCGTAGCCCATGGACTCCATCCGGTGCTTGATGACGTGGCGGCCGGAGCGGGAGGTCATGTTGAGGTTGTTCTGGGTGAGACCGATGCTCTCTGGGGTGATGATTTCATAGGTGTTCTTCGCCTTGAGCACGCCGTCCTGATGGATGCCTGAGCTGTGGGAGAAGGCGTTGGCGCCGACGATGGCCTTGTTGGGCTGCACCGGCATGTTGCAGATTTGACTGACGAGGGTGCTGGTGCGGTGGATCTCGCTGTGGCGAATGTTGGTGTGTACCCCGAGCAGGTCGGCGCGGGTCTTCAGGATCATCGCCACCTCTTCGAGTGAGCAGTTGCCAGCACGCTCGCCGATGCCGTTGATGGTGCACTCGATCTGGCGGGCCCCCATCTGCACGGCACTGATGGAGTTGGCCACCGAGAGGCCCAGATCGTCGTGGCAGTGCACCGAGATGATGGCCTTGTCGATGTTGGGTACCCGGTTGAACAGGGTGTGGATGATGCCGGAGAATTCGGTCGGCACCGTGTAGCCCACGGTGTCAGGAATGTTGATGGTGCGGGCGCCGGCCTTGATGGCGGCTTCCACCATGCGGCACAGGTTGTCTATCGGGGTGCGGCCCGCATCCTCACAGGAGAACTCCACGTCATCGGTGTAGCGCAAGGCGTGCTTGATGGCGCCGACCCCCATCTCCAGCACGTCTTCGAAGCTCTTTTTCAGCTTGCTCTCCACGTGGATGGAGGAGGTGGAGATGAAGGTGTGGATGCGAAACGCCTCTGCCACTTTCAAGGCTTCGCCAGCGGCATCGATGTCTTTTTGCAGGGCGCGAGCCAGGGCGCAGACCCGGCTGTTCTTGATGTGGCGGGCGATGGTCTGAACCGATTGAAAATCGCCGGGGGAGGAGACGGGGAAACCCACTTCCATGATGTCGACCCCGAGCCGCTCCAGCGCCTGGGCGATCTGCAGCTTCTCCTTGACCGTCAAGCTGGCCGACAGCGCCTGCTCACCATCACGCAAGGTGGTGTCGAATATGATGACCCGATCTGACATGTGACTTCCCTCTTCCTAAGTTCGCTGCGTGCATCCTGCATGGCATAAAAAAACCCGTGCGGGGTGCACGGGTTTCTGTAAATTCCGGCTATGCCTTAGCCCGGCTACAAGGATCCCGCGCGAGGAATCGCGATTAGGGAGATAAGTAGTAGCGGGGCGGCAATACGCATGATGACTCAATCCTTCCAGTCGATAACGCTACTATCAATATCGAGATTTTTATGCTGTGTCAACCTGAACGGACAGGTTCAATTCACTGGGTTATTTAATCGGATTGTAAAGGAGTGCAAATTCTCTTGTTCCATATTCGGTTCATGCCTGATTATCTGGTCATTCCTGCTGTACTCGATCACCCGCACAATCAGATCGACTTATCAGCCCTTGCTGAATTATCTGAGGTATTCCATGGAAAAACGCAGACCTGGCCGTCCAGTCGGACGTTCCGACATTCGTGACAAGCTGCTTGCCGCCGCACGCGAACGTTTTCTCAACACCCCCTACAGCAAGGTGACGACCCGCGAGATTGCCGAGCTGGCAGGCTCCAATCTGGCGATGATCCACTACTACTTCGGCAGCAAGGAAGGCCTCTACAAGGCGGTGCTGGGGGATGTGGCCGAGCCCCTCGAGCAAGCCTGGCACGACGAGAGCAGCAACCGCAGCCTGACCGATCTGCTCAACACCTACTATCAGGTGATGGCGCCCAACAGCGAGCTGACTTCCGCCATCTCCAGCGCATTGTCCACTGAAAAGAGCCCGGGGCGTGATTTTGTGCTGAGCCGCCTGCTGGATCGCCAACTTCCCCAGTTCGATGCCCTGCTCGAATCCATGCGCTCCAACGGCCAGCTGGCGGACAATCTGGACCCCGAGATGCTGAAGATCTCCTTCCTCAGCATGATGTGGCAGCCTTTCGTGATGAAGGATCTCTACGAACAGGTGTTTGGTCTGACGGTGGACGAGCACTTCATGAGCCGCCTCGCGGCCCACAACTGCCGCCTGATGGAAAACGGCCTGCGCGGTGCCCTGAACTGACTTTTTCGGGATGACGGATGAAAAAGGGCCCCTGGGCCCTTTTTTTCATCAATCTGTTATATGGGCGTCAACGAAGTGTCATGCCGCCCTCCTAGTCTGCACTCAGGATGCAAGGGAGGGCCGTGATGAACAAGATCCAGCAATGGGACCTGCGGGTGTGCCGTGTCTGCCTGCTTCATCCCTACAATCAGCCGCAGGCCAGGATAAGCCGGCTTGTCTCCCGTACCGGTGACGGCCCCCTCTATGCCGTGGCGGCCTGCCTGCTCTGGTGGCAGGGGATCGCCGGGCAGGAGGCGGTCAGGGTGGCGCTCTGGGCGTTTGCCCTCGAGTTGCCGCTCTACCTGCTGCTCAAGAATGCCCTCAAACGCCAGCGCCCGGCAGGGTTGCCTGTCTTCATCACCCCGTCGGATCGTTACAGCCTGCCCTCTGGCCATACTGCGGCCGCCTTTCTGATGGCGACCGTAGTGGCCGCCAGTTTCCCGCTCTGGGCACCGCTGCTGTTTGTCTGGGCCGCGCTGGTGGGGGCGTCCCGCCTGCTGCTCGGGGTGCATTATCTGAGTGATCTGGTGGCCGGGGCGCTGCTTGGCGGTGGTTGCGCCCTCTGGGCGCTGGGTTGGAGCCAGGGATGAGGATACTGTTCGGCGTTCAGGGGACCGGCAACGGTCATATCAGTCGTAGCCGGACCCTGGCGCGCGCATTGAAGAGCAGGGGCGTGGCGGTGGACTATCTGTTCAGCGGGCGCGCCGCCGATGGCTACTTCGAGATGGGGGAATTCGGGGATTATCGCACCTTCCCCGGTATCACTTTCGCCAGCCATCAGGGGCGCATCTCGGGCTGGCGCACCCTCAAGGGGCTCTCTCCCCTGCGTTTCTGGCAAGATCTGCGTGCCCTCGATTGTCGCGAGTACGATCTGGTCATCAGCGACTTCGAGCCGCTCAGTGCCCATGCTGCTCGCCGCTGGGGCAAACCCAGCCTCACCATCAGCCATCAGGCGAGCTTCGACTGGCCGATCCCGCGCTGGGGAGAGAGCGGCTTCAACCGCCAGCTGATGCGCCATTTTGCGCCGGTACGCCAGTCCCTGGGGCTGCACTGGTTCCATTTCGGCCAGCCCCTGCTGCCTCCCATCGTCGATCCCCTCGAGCCGGTGCCGGACAACCAGCAGATCCTGGTCTATCTGCCATTCGAGCAGACAGAGACGATCGCGGCCCTGTTGTCGCGTTTCAGCACGCAGTCGTTCATCTGCTTCCATCCCGAGGTGCGCAAGCGTAGCGAGTGGCGCAACATCCGCTTTGAACCTCAGGCCAGAGAGGGGTTCAAGCTGGCGCTGGCCGGTTGTCGCGGGGTCATCAGCAATGCGGGATTCGAGCTTGCCTCCGAGGCGCTCTCCCTTGGCAAGAAGCTGCTGGTCAAACCCCTGGGTGGCCAGTTCGAGCAGTTGACCAACGGCAGGACCCTGGAGCTGATGGGGCTGGCCCAGTTGATGGACAGCCTGGATGCCAATGCGGTGCGAAGCTGGCTGGAGGCCCCTTCTCCTGGCAGGGTACGCTATCCCGATGTGGCAGGAGAGCTGGCCGACTGGTTGTTGGCCGGGGCCGGGGAGGAGGTGGGGGCGCTCTCCCGCCGCCTCTGGGGCAGGACTCTCTTTCCGGAGGAGGTGTGTGACAGCCTGGGGGAGCTTGCCAGCCGTACCGGCCAGGAGCGTCCCTGGTTATCCCAACTCAGCGCCTTTGACTAAACTGAGTCGATCCCACCACGGAGAGGACGGACACCATGCGCTTTACCAATGAAAACGGCGACACCATGACTCTGGCAGACAATCTCACCCTGCATGAGCTGCTCGACATGGGGGTCAGCATTTCGGTCTGCGAAGAGACGGATCCGGATCAGCAGATCTGGCTGGCAGAGCCCGAAGACGAGCAGTGAAACCAGCCTGTTTTTGACGGCCCACCCCCTCGGGGTGGGCCGTTTATTTTGTTCCTGACCGACGCGGGCAGCATGATCCGCTGGTTGTTCCCCCCAGGGCCCCTCTTTGTTGCCCGTCTGGTGGCCAAGTCACTGAATGTTAATAGCTGTTTGAAATTTATGACTGTTATGGCCAGACAAAGCCGTGGACAAGCGTTCACGGGCGGGTTAAGTTGGTTTTTCACCCGCTTTTCGGGTGAATGATGGAAAACCCCTATTTTTCTACTATCGACGGCTCCGAACTCGCCTGATCTGCCTGCAGACAACAACAAGACTCGGATCGGCGCTGCCGGGAAGCAGCGGACTGTCGATAGCTTTCGCTTAACGGAGCAAAGCCTGGAGGGCTTTATCATGGAGATGTTATCAGGCGCCCAGATGGTGGTTAGAGCGCTGGAAGATCAGGGAGTGGAACACGTTTTCGGCTACCCTGGTGGCTCAGTGCTCGACATCTATGACGCTCTCTTCGAAAACGGCAAGATGGAGCATGTCCTGGTGCGGCATGAGCAGGCCGCAGTGCACATGGCGGACGGTTACGCCCGCTCCACCGGCAAGGTGGGCACTGTGCTGGTGACCTCGGGTCCCGGCGCCACCAACTGCATCACGGGGATCGCCACCGCCTACATGGATTCCATTCCCCTGGTGATCCTGTCCGGCCAGGTGCCGACCAGCATGATCGGGGAGGATGCGTTCCAGGAGACCGACATGATCGGCATCTCCCGCCCGGTGGTGAAGCACAGCTTCCTGTGCAAGAAAGCCAGCGACATTCCCGAGGCCATCAAGAAGGCCTATTACATTGCCGCCAGTGGCCGCCCGGGGCCCGTGGTGGTGGATCTGCCCAAAGACGTGCAGAATCCGAAAGAGAAGTTCCCCTATCAGTATCCCGAGTCCGTTTCCCTGCGCTCCTACAATCCGACCAAGGCCGGACACAAGGGCCAGATCAAGCGGGCTGCCAAGCTGCTGACCGAGGCGAGCCGCCCGGTCATGTACGTGGGTGGCGGCGCCATCAACGCCAATGCGGATCACCTGGTGACCAAGCTGGCGGAGCTGCTGAACCTGCCGGTGACTACCACGCTCATGGGGCTGGGCGCCTTCTCCGGCACCCATCCGCAGTTTATCGGTATGTTGGGGATGCACGGTACCTTCGAAGCGAACAAGAGCATGCACAACGCGGATCTCATCTTCGCAGTGGGTGCCCGCTTCGATGATCGCGTGACCAACAACGTAGCCAAGTTCTGCCCCAACGCTACCATAGTCCACATCGACATCGACCCCACCTCCATCTCCAAGACGGTACAGGCCCATGTGCCCATCGTCGGCTCGGTGGAAACCGTGCTGGAACAGATGCTGGAAGTGATCCGCGAGTGCGGCTTTGACAACGACAAGCAGGCGCTGGCGGACTGGTGGGAGCAGATCAACCAGTGGCGCTCCCGCAACTGCCTGGCCTACGAGACCCATCCCACCCTGATCAAGCCGCAGCAGGTCATCGAGACTCTCTACAAGGTGACCAAGGGGGAGGCGTTCGTCGCCTCCGACGTCGGCCAGCACCAGATGTTTGCCGCCCTCTACTACCCGTTTGCCAAACCGCGCCAGTGGATCAACTCCGGCGGTCTCGGCACCATGGGCTTTGGCATTCCCGCCGCCATGGGCGCCCAGTTTGCCAACCCGGAAGCCGTGGTCTGCTGCGTCACCGGCGACGGCTCGGTGCAGATGAACATCCAGGAGCTCTCTACCTGCATGCAGTACGGGGTGCCCATCAAGATCATCTCCATCAACAACCGTGCGCTGGGCATGGTCAAGCAGTGGCAGAAGATGTTCTACGGTGGCCGCCACAGCCACTCCTACATGGAATCCCTGCCTGACTTCGTCAAGCTGGCGGAAGCCTATGGCCACGTCGGCATCGCGGTGAGCGATCCGGCGGAGCTGGAGAGCGCCATGGAGAAGGCCTTTGCCATGAAGGACAGACTGGTGTTCATGGACATCTCGGTCGATCCGGACGAGCACGTCTATCCGATGCAGATCAAATTTGGCGCCATGGACGAGATGTGGCTGAGCAAGACGGAGAGAACCTGATGAGACATATAATTTCCGTTCTGCTGGAGAACGAATCCGGTGCCCTGAGCCGTGTGGTGGGCCTCTTCTCCCAGCGCGGCTACAACATCGAGACCCTGACGGTGGCCCCCACCGAGGATCCCACCCTGTCCCGCATGACCATCGTCACCATGGGGGATGAGCGGGTACTGGAGCAGATCCAGAAGCAGCTGCACAAGCTGGTGGACGTGCTCAAGGTGTGCGATCTCAGCGAAGGGGAGCACATCGAGCGGGAGATCGCGCTGGTCAAGGCGCGCGCCGCCGGTGGTGCCCGTGACGAACTGAAGCGGCTGGCGGACATCTTCCGTGGCCAGATCGTCGACGTCACCCCCGAGCTCTACACGGTGCAGCTCGTCGGGACCAGCGAAAAGCTGGACGCCTTCATCAAGACGGCTGCCCAGACCAACGAGATCATCGAAGTGGTGCGCTCCGGTGTCTGCGGCATCTCCCGGGCGGACAAATCCCTGCGTCCCTGATGTGGCCGGATGAGAAAATTGCTGTTCAAGGGCTCTTCGGAGCCCTTTTTCGTGTCTGGCAGCGTTGCGGGCAAGTGGGGGCGCCGGTAGGGATGCAGTCCACAGCATCAGGGGGCTATCGAGGGGGTGAAAGAGAAGGGGGAAGGGAGGGGCCTCACCTGTCATTTTCTTTCAAATGATCGGTAAACTATCCACAAAAGCTGTGGAAAACTCTGTAGATTAGCGGTGTGTCTGACGTTAGTCGCATGATCTTAAAGGAATATTTCAATTTGATCCTGGCTGGATCGCATTTGTGCAATCCTCTGGCGAGGGTGTGAGCGTTTGCTTATCCCTCGTGCCTTGCCAAGGGCGGAACGCGGATCTGTCCGTGGATCCGGACGGGATCCCGACCTGATCTTGCGGATCAACATTTCTGGGCGCGAGCCATAAAAAAACCCGCCTCTCGGCGGGTTTTTCAGTGCATCGGACTGCGGGTCGATTACTCGGCCTGGGCTGCCTGGATGCCGGTCAGGGCGATGGTGTAGACGATGTCGTCCACCAGGGCGCCACGGGAGAGGTCGTTGACCGGCTTGCGCATGCCTTGCAGCATGGGGCCGATGGAGACCAGCTCAGCGGAGCGCTGTACCGCCTTGTAGGTGGTGTTGCCGGTGTTGAGATCCGGGAAGACGAACACGGTGGCCTTGCCGGCAACCGGGGAGTTCGGTGCCTTGGACTTGGCGACGTTCTCCATGATGGCCGCATCGTACTGCAGCGGGCCGTCGATGATGAGGTCGGGACGCTTGGCCTTGGCCAGCTCGGTCGCTTCACGCACCTTCTCCACGTCCGCGCCGGCGCCGGAGGTGCCGGTGGAGTAGGAGATCATGGCCACGCGCGGCTCGATACCGAAGGCGGCGGCGGAGTCGGCGGACTGGATGGCGATCTCGGCCAGCTGCTCGGCAGTGGGATCCGGGTTGATGGCGCAGTCACCGTAGACCAGTACCTGGTCCGGCAGCAGCATGAAGAAGATGGAGGAGATCAGGGAAGAGCCCGGAGCGGTCTTGATGATCTGCATCGGCGGACGGATGGTGTTGGCAGTGGTGTGCACGGCGCCGGATACCAGGCCGTCAACTTCATTGCGCTCCAGCATCATGGTACCCAGTACCACGTTGTCTTCCAGCTGCTCGCGGGCAACCACTTCGGTCATACCCTTGTTCTTGCGCAGCTCGACCAGACGAGCCACATAGCGCTCGCGCACGGCAACGGGATCGATGATCTCGACGCGGTCGGTCAGTACCACGCCCTGCTGTTCGGCAACACGACGGATCTCTTCCGGGTTGCCCAGCAGGACCGGGCGGGCGATGCCACGCTCGGCACAGATAGCGGCAGCCTTGATGGTGCGCGGCTCTTCCCCTTCCGGCAGCACGACGCGCTTGTTGGCCTGACGGGCCAGCTCGGTCAGCTGATAGCGGAAGGCCGGCGGGCTCAGGCGACGGGAGCGGGTGGACTTGGCGGAGAGAGACTCGATCCAGTGCTTGTCGATGTGACCAGCAACGTAGTCCTGCACCAGCTCGATACGCTCGCGGTCATCTTCCGGGATGTCGACGTTGAAGTTCTGCAGGCTGACGGCGGTCTGCCAGGTGTTGGTGCCGGTGATCATGATCGGCAGACCGGTGGCCATGGCCTGTTGGCACAGTGCCATCACCTGGGGTTCCGGGTGGTAGTTGCCGGTCAGCAGCAGGGCACCCAGCTTGACGCCGTTCATGGCGGACAGGCAGGCGGAGACGATGACGTCGGAGCGGTCGCCGGAGGTCACCAGCAGGCTGCCCGGACGGAAGTGCTCGATCATGTTGTGGATTGAGCGGGCGCAGAAGGTCACGGTCTGCAGGCGGCGGCTTTCCAGCTCACCCTTGTTGATGATCTTGGCGGCCAGGTGCTTGGCGAGATCCTTGGCGCGCGGTGCGATCAGCTGGGTGTTCCAGGGAATGCAGCCGAGGATGCGCAGCGGACTCTTGCCGAAGACCTGCAGCACTTCCAGGTTGTGGCCGGTATCGGCGCCGTGGTGGTGCGCTTCGAACATCTCGGTCAGGTCGGGACGGGTCACGCCGTGCTCGTCAACCGGGGCACCCACCTTGTTGATGACGCAGCCCACGATGCGCGGGTTGTTGACGCCACCGAAGTTGGAGCAGGCCAGCTCGATGCGCTCTTTGAGCTTCTGGCTGGAGTCGTTGCCCGGATGGGTCACGAACACCATGTCGGCGTCCAGCGCCTTGGCGACGTCGTAGTTCAGCTTGTTGGCAAAGGGTTGCTTGTCGGTCGGAACCAGGCCCTCGATCACCACCACTTCGGCACCGCTGGTCTTCACGTGCTCTTCGAAGCGGGCCACGATCTCTTCCAGCAGGATGTCGGTGTTGCTGGAGGTGATCATGTTCTCGGCGTAGGAGAGGGCGAACGGCTCGGGCGGGTTGATGTTGGCAGCGGCGCGGATCACGGCGGTGGAGCGCTCGGTACCGGTTTCACCCGGACGCGGCTGGGCGACCGGTTTGAAGAAGCTGACATTGACACCGTGACGCTCCATGGCGCGAACGACGCCAAGACTCACGGAGGTTACGCCGACACCAGTGCCGACCGGGATGAGCATAATAGTGCGTGCCACTTATTACCCCTTGTTCATTTTTTGGGATCAGGAAAAGGCCGCCCTGGGGCGGCCTTGCTCTACAGCTAATTTATGCGCCGACCAGTTCCAGCGCGTCGTGGGCGATGACCCACTCTTCGTTGGTCGGGATAACCAGGGCCTTGGTGGAACCAGCCTTGGTGATCTCGCCGCCCTTGCCGAAGCGAGCCTTCAGGTTGGCGTCGTGGTCGACGTCAAAGCCCAGCAGGCCCAGCTTGTTCAGGGTGATCTCACGGATCGGGGCGGAGTTCTCGCCGATGCCGCCGGTGAAGACCACGGCATCCAGACGACCGTCCATGGCGGCGGCGTAGGCACCGATGTACTTGGCCAGACGGTAGCAGTACACGTCCATGGCGCGCTTGGCTTCTTCCTTGCTGTCGTAGTTGTCTTCAACGAAACGGCAGTCGGAGGTGACTTCGGTCAGACCCTGCAGGCCGGATTCCTTGGTCAGCATGGTGTTGATCTCGGCAACGCTCATGCCCAGCTTGTCGTGCAGGAAGAAGATGATAGCCGGATCGATGTCGCCGGAACGGGTACCCATCACCAGGCCTTCCAGCGGGGTCAGGCCCATGGAGGTGTCGACGGACTGGCCGTTCTTGATGGCGCAGACGGAGCCGCCGTTGCCCAGGTGGCAGTTGATGATGTTGAGCTCTTCCACCGGCTTGTTCAGCTGCTTGGCCGCTTCCAGGCTGATGTAGTAGTGGCTGGTGCCGTGGGCGCCGTAGCGACGGATGCCGTTCTCTTTGTAGAGCTTGTACGGCAGGGCGTACAGGAAGGCTTCTTCCGGCATGGTCTGGTGGAAGGCGGTGTCGAACACGGCGACGTTCTTCTCGGCCAGTTCCGGGAAGACCTTCAGGGCGGCACGGATACCGATCAGGTGAGCCGGGTTGTGCAGCGGTGCGTAAGGAATGGCGGCTTCGATGCCGGCAATGACGTCATCACAGATGCGAACGGAGGAGGTGAAACGCTCGCCGCCGTGTACCACGCGGTGGCCGATGGCGATCAGGTTCTTGGACAGTTCCGGGTTGAGCGGCAGGATCTTGTGAACGATGAAGTCCAGCGCTTCCTGGTGAGCGGCACCGGCACCCAGATCAGCGTTGCCTTTCTCGCCGTTCAGCTTCCACTTGATGCGGGCGTCGTCGAGGTTGAAGCATTCGGCCAGGCCGGACAGCAGGTCATCACCGGTGGTTGCGTCAATGACAGCAAACTTCAGGGACGAGCTGCCACAGTTAAGAACAAGAACCAGCTTACTCATGAATAAATCCTATCGCAGATTGGGTTGGGTTGGAGGATGCGCCGGACGCGGTGCGTCCAAAAACTATCAACTTATCCTTATGAGGGTTGGCAATCTGTTGCTTGCCCCTTGTATAGTGATACAAGACCCGAAATTCAGACGTCCCTGACTGGTCAGTGGCCGTGCCCCAGCGTAAAATGGGCGTACAAAGGATAACCTGATTGTTGAAAAATAACAAAGTCATCCTCAACCTTTGTTATTGCCTCTCAAATATTGTCGAGGTTTTGCCGTTAATGCGTTCGAAAAGAGCTCGGAGGTAGCATGAGCATGAACATTTTTGGAACTAAATTACAGCAAGGCCGTCATTATATGACTCTTTGGCCGCGCCGTCCCGAGCTTAATTCCATGTTCCCGGAGAATCGGGTGATCAGGGCCACCGAATTCGCCCTCAAGGTGATCCCGGCACTGGCGGTGCTCAGCGTCATGGTGCAGTTCCAGTTTGGCGAGCTTCATTACTGGCCCTCCGTGATGGCGTCCGTGCTCTTCCTGCTCAGCCTGCCGCTGCAAGGGTACTACTGGCTCGGCCAGCGCGCCGATACCCGGCTGCCCCCCTCCCTCGCCACCTGGTATCGGGAGATAAACGGCAAGATGAACGAGCAGGGCGGTCAACGTCAGCTGGTGGCCCGTCCCCGCTACGAAGAGCTGGCCGATACCCTCAACGCCGCCTTCAAGCAGCTGGACAAATCCTTCCTCTACGAATGACTTTCCGGAGTCAGACTGACGACAAAGGCGCCCTCAGGCGCCTTTTTCACATTCAGGCGGCCAGCACCTTGCTGATCTCCTGGATGGATAGCTTGTATTGACGGGGGCACTGACGCCAGACCGCCAGCATGCGTTGGTACTTGTCCCGCATGGCGATGTCGCTGGAGAGCTCATCGCAGGGGCAGGGCAGTTCGGGGAAGCGCTTGTCCACTTCCAGCAGGAAGCAGACGTAATCCGCCAGTTCCCGCTCCTGGCTGCGGCTGTAGCCGTTGAAGGCAAGGCGGCTCTCGTTGACATCGGCCCGGGCGCTGGCATCCAGGTTGCCCCAGGAGATGGCCAGTGCATGGTGCAGCTCCAGGGTGTCCAGCACCTCCTGGCAGGTGGCAAGATCCAGATGGCCGAAGCTCTTCTCCAGCTCGAGGATCTGCAGGCAGTAGCCGCGCTCGACGATGGTGCTGGCACGCTGGTAAAACGCCGCCTTTTCCGGATTGAGTTTGGCCAGGATCTCGTACTGGTTGCTCAGGATCAGGCGTTCGGTGTGGCTCATGTTCATGGGCTGTCTCGCTGGAAAATGAATCTGGGGTCACGTTAACCCATATCCAGGATGAATTTTTTGATCTGAGAGGGGAGGTTGGCGAGAAAAGGGGGGAGGAGGCGCCCTGGTGAGCCGCCAGAGAGTGGGGGCTGATGCCGTGGTGAAACGAGCAGGGCCCGCTATGGCGAGCCCTGCAACAATGCCGCTGGTGGCTTACCCCTTGACGAGGTCGAGCACCACCTGATGGTGATCGCTGGTCTTGAACTTGTCGAAGCGATGGGCAACCTTGCCCTCTTCGTCGATGAGGAAGCTCAGTCGATGGATGCCGTCATACTCCTTGCCCATGAACTTCTTCGGGCCCCAGACGCCAAAGGCATCGGCCACCGCGTGATCCTCATCGGCCAGCAGGCGGAAGTTGAGGTTGTCGCGCTCCTCGAACTTTTTCAGGCGCTTGGCGCTGTCAGGGCTGATGCCGAGCACCACCACATTGAGGGCAGCCAGCTCGCTATTGACGTCGCGCAGACCGCAGGCCTGGGTGGTGCAACCCGGGGTCATCGCCTTGGGGTAGAAATAGATCAGCACCTTCTTGCCGCGCAGGTCGGCGAGGCGAACCTGATTGCCGTCCTGATCGGAGAGGGAGAAATCGGGGGCCTGGGTACCAGCTTCTAGTGGTGACATGGGGTCTCCTCGGATAAACGCCGTCAGGCGTACTTGTGATTGACGATGAATTCGAACGACTCGGCGCCCAGTCCACGACAGAAATCGGCGAAGGCTGTCTTCGAGCCGGGCTCTTCTCCCTGCTTGGAGAGATTCAACTGAAAGTTCGCCTTGAGCAGGTTGAAGGGCTGCTGTTCCAGGGTGATGGTCTGCATGGCCTGGATGTCCCAGCCGTGATCGCTGAAGAACTGGGTGCACTGACTTACGATGCCCGGCTGATCCCGGATCAGCACCTCTGCGCTGGCGCTGATGTCATATTGCAGGGAGTGGTGGCGCTCGGTGCGTTTCATCATGGTGATGAGATCCCACTCCTGGCTGCGCAGTGGGAGGCTGATTTCCAGTTGCATCAGGCTGTTCCAGTCACCGGACAGCAGCATGATGAAGGTGAATTCGTTGCCGAAGATGCCAAGACGGCTGTCGACAATGTTGCAACCGCAGCCACTGACGTGACGGGTCACCTCATTGACGATGCCAGGCCTGTCCGTGCCGATGGCCGTTACGACCAGGTAGTGAGTCATAAATCGTCTCTCGTCCATTATTGAGAATGCGTTGACCGCGGGTGCAGGCACCCTGCCGTGAGGCCTCTTGTGCGCTCGTGCATTCATACGTTTTGTGCCGGATGGTAACACGGCTTGTCCCGTGCCTCCCTTGTTTTTCAAAAGGGGCAGCTTTACCATTACGCCCCTGAAAATCGGGAGAATTATCCATGTTACGCGGTAGTATTGTTGCGCTCGTTACCCCCATGCTGCCCTCGGGCGACATCGATTGGGTCAGTCTGGCAGCGCTGGTGGAATATCATGTGGATGCCGGGACCAGCGCCATTGTCGCCGTGGGAACCACGGGAGAGTCGGTCACCCTGAGCGAGCAGGAACATATCGCCGTGGTTGAGAAGACGGTGGAATACGCCGCCGGACGCATTCCCGTCATCGCGGGCTGCGGCTCCAACAATACTGCTCATGCCATCGCCCTCTCCCGGCGTTTCGCCACCATGGGCGTGGTGGCGGGTCTCTCGGTTACCCCCTATTACAACAAACCCACCCAGGAAGGCCTCTATCGTCACTATTGTGCGATCGCCGAGGCTAGTGGTCTGCCTCAAATTCTCTATAATGTGCCCGGTCGCACCTGTTGTGACCTCAAACCCGAGACGGTGGCCCGTCTGGCCAAGGTGCCCGGCATCATAGGTTTGAAAGAAGCGACTGGCGATCTTGGCCGTACCCCGCTGCTGCGCGAACTGTGCGGGCCGGATTTTGCGCTTTATAGTGGCGATGACGCCAGCGGATGTGATTTTATGCTGCAAGGGGGCGATGGTGTCATTTCGGTCACCACCAATATTGCGGCGCCCCAGATGGCCGACATGTGTCGTGCTGCCCTGGCCGGTGATGTCGGGCAGGCTCATGACATCAACAATCGATTGATGCCGTTGCATCAGACTCTGTTCTGTGAACCGAGTCCCATCCCGGTGAAATGGGCCTGTGCCCGGCTGGGATTGATGGCGACGGCGACCTTGCGTCTGCCCCTGACCGATCTCACCCCCGAGGGGGAAGCGGCGATGGCGCGAGCACTGATGACTGCGGAGTTGATGGCGAGTGTTTAAAGCAAATGGAAAGGGAAATGCAGTGCGCCTGGTACTGAGTGTCGCGACGGTGGCCGTGCTGGCTGCCTGCAGCTCACCCCAGGAACGCAAAATGGCCAACCGTGGCTTCGAGTATGAAGAGAGCCGCCTCGAAGGCCGCGCCTTCCTTGTGCCCGCCGGGTTGAGTACCCCCGCCTTTAACAGCAATTTCGACATTCCGGCCCTGCCCGAGAGCAGCCGTGAGGGCGCCCTCGGGGCCAAGGTGGACGTGCGTCCGCCCGCCCAGTTGCTCACCGTGGTGCCCGGCAGCCAGGTGGTGGCCAATGCCAGCGAGCCAACCGTCGCCTTCTATGCCCTCAGCACCTCCCAGAGCGTGGAGCGCGATACCTGGGCCTTCCTGATGAACTTCCTGGCCGAACACAAGGTCACCACTGAGAAGCTGGACCAACAGGACGGCGTCTTGCAGACCGGCTGGTTTGACAACTCAGCGGTGCTCGATGGCTGGGCGGAAGATGACGATGACTTCAAGATCCGTCAGCGTTACCAGTTCACCCTGCGCAACGATGTGCAGCGCCACGCCATCAAGATGTCGGTACGGGTGCTGGATCACGAAGAGACCATCGACGGCGAGACCAGCACTGTGCTGACGCCGGCGGACGCCCAGCGTTATGCTACCCGCGCCCTGAACCAGTTCTCCCTCTATTACGACAAGCAGCTCAAGGCCCGTGAACAGCACAAGTCCAGCGATGGCATGGGGCTGGAGCTGGGTCTGGACAACAACGAGCTGAGCGCCTGGATTGCCGAAGGGTCGTTTGACCAGGTGTGGCGCCGCCTCAATCAGGTGCTGCCTGCCTATGGTTTCACCATCAAGGATACCCAGCAGTCCCTGGGCTGGATCGACGTGGAATACGATGAGCCGGACAGCGAGTTCTGGAAGGCCAAGGGAGCGGAACCGTTCAAGCTCGAGGAAGACAAGTATCGCTTCCAGCTCGGCGAGATGACGGGCGGCAAGACCTCCATCACCCTGTTCGACAAGGACAAGAAGCCTGTCGCATCCGGTGTCATCTCCCAGATGTACATCAGCCTGTCCGAGGCCTTTGCCAAGGGCTTGGCCGATCAGGGGGCGAAGTAAGCATGGAAACAGGGGCCTCGCGCCCCTGTTTTGTTATGTCCGGGTTGCCGCAGGGCCAGCGTGCCGAGCCGGTTGCCCCGGGCCTGAGTACCTGATGATGTGAATCCCCCACAGACAGGGGTCTGGTGCCCCTGCCTAACTAGTCCCACAACAGGAAGTGTTATTAGCCATGAGTCTTGCAGATCAAGTATTGGCGGTGAACGACGATTTGCCGATCCGTACCGATAAACCTGTCCATTCCGGCAAAGTGCGCAGCGTCTACTGGTTGACCCCGGCAGACAGTGCCCGGCTCATTCGGGAGAAAGGCTATGATGTGCCGGCCGATACGCCCCTGGCCCTCATGGTGATCAGTGATCGCATCTCGGCTTTCGACTGCATCTGGCAAGGGGTGGACGGTCTGAACGGCGTGCCGGGCAAGGGCGCGGCGCTCAATGCCATCTCCAGCCACTGGTTCAAGCTGTTCAAGGAGCAGGGGCTGGCGGACAGCCACATCCTGGACATCCCGCACCCCTTCGTCTGGATCGTGCAAAAAGCCCGTCCCGTGATGATCGAGGCGATTGCCCGCCAGTACATCACCGGCTCCATGTGGCGTGCCTACAAGGATGGTGAGCGGGAATTCTGCGGCATCACCCTGCCGGAAGGGCTCAAGAAGGATCAGAAGCTGCCCGAGATCCTCATCACCCCGTCCACCAAGGGGATCCTCAAGGGGCTGGATGGTGTGCCGGAAGCGGACGACGTCAACGTCTCCCGCGGCGACATCGAGCGCCACCATCAGGCCTTCGGCTTCCGCTCCCCGGCGGACATCGACCGCTACGAGGCGCTGCTCAAAGAGGGCTTCAACGTCATCAGCGAGGCGCTGGCTGCCCTGGATCAGGTCTTCGTCGACACCAAGTTCGAGTTCGGTTACGTGACCGATGCCGCCGGTCGCGAGAAGCTCATCTACATGGATGAAGTGGGCACCCCCGACAGCTCCCGCATCTGGGACGGCGCAGCCCTTCGCGGCGGCGAGATCATCGAGAAGTCCAAAGAGGGCTTCCGCCAGTGGCTGCTGAACCACTTCCCGGATCCGGACATCCTGCTCAACAAGAACCGCATGCCCGAGCGCTTCGCCCTGGCCCGGGACAACAAGCTGCCCACCGAGGTGATGATGGATATCTCCCGCACCTATGTGGGGATCGCCGAGAAGATCATCGGTCAGCCGCTGGTACGCAGTGCCAATCCGAAGCAGGAGATCATCGAGGTACTGCGGGAGCAGTACGGCCTGATCGACTGAGGCCGACCGCTTTTTTTGCCGCAGGCGAACAAACGTTTGCCGGTGGCAGGGGAGGCGCTTGCAACGCAGATGACAAAACGGGCCCCATGACGGGGCCCGTTTTCATTGGGTTGTCCGGAGCGCTCAGCCATTGACCCGGAAGATCTGACCGGTCTGTACCCCCAGTACCGATTTCTTGTAGGCCTGGGCCACCCGGGCGGCGGGTACCGGCACGAAGCCCGGGAAGAAGTCGGCATACTTGCTCATGGACTCTTCCAGCACGGTGGGGCTGACCACGTTGATGCGAATGCCCCTTGGCAGCTCGCAGGCGGCCCCTTTCACGAAGTGCTCGATGGCACCGTTGATGGTGGTGGCGCTCACCCCCCAGTGGATGGGCTCCTCGCTCAGAATGCCGCTGATGAGGGTGATGGAGCCACGGTCGCTCAGGTGGGTAATGGCGGCCCGGGTCAGGTTGATCTGGCCCATCAGCTTGCTCTGAAGCCCCACCTGCCATTGCTCGTCCGTCATCTCGGTCAGGGCATTGAAGGCGACGCTGCCGCTGGCGACCACCAGGGCATCGAAGGACCCGACCTGCTCGAAGAGCGCTCTGATGGAGGCGGGGTCGCGCATGTCCACTCTGGCATCCCCCTGGCTGTGACCGACCCGGATCACCTGGTGATCCTGGGCAAGCAGTTCGCTGACGGCGGCGCCAATGGTGCCGGAGGCACCCACAATCACAATCTTCATATCTATCGCTCCTGGTTGAGATGAGTTGATGATAGCGGGATAAAAAGGGAGAAAAAGCGCTTATGATGAACCCATTGTTTCCATATTGGTGCTAATGATGGATATCACTCACCTGGCCAGTTTCTATGAAGTGGTGCAGCGGGGCAGTTTCTCCGCCGCTGCCGATGCCCTGGGGGTGAGCAAGGGGATGCTGAGCCGCCATGTCAGCGCCCTGGAGTCCGCCCTCAATGCCCAGCTGCTCCAGCGCACGACCCGCAGACTCAGCCTGACCGAGGCGGGGAGGGTGCTTCACCAGCAGGCCGGCGAGATCTTTGCCCTGGCCCGGGAGGCGGAGGAGGGGATCCGCGCCCTGACCGAGGAGGACAGCGGCCGCCTGCGCTTCACCTGCCCGGTCAGCACGGGGGACCGCATGGTGAGCGAGCTGCTCGCCCGTTTTGCCGAGCTCTGCCCCGGCGTCCAGGTCGAGCTCAACTTCACCAATGCCATGATCGACATGAGCCAGGGGGAGAATGACATCGCTCTGCGGGCCATGGAGCTGCTCCCCGACAACCTGGTGGCCCTGCCGCTCGGCAGGCTCAAGGATGTGGTGGTGGCAAGCCCCGCCCTGCTGGCGCGGGAGGGGATCCCCGCCACTCCCTATGAGCTGGGGGGGCGATCCTGCCTGCTGCAGGGCCACAACCCGGACTGGGAGCAGTGGCACTTTCGCCAGGGGGAAGAGGAGGCGCACATCCTGGTGCAGGGGCGAGTGCGGGCCAACCACTACAGCACCCTGCTGCAACTGGCCCGGGCGGGCATGGGCTTTGCCAAGTGTCCACTGATGCTGGTGGAGGCCAGCCTGGCCCGAGGGGAGCTGGTGGCCGTGCTGACGGAGTGGCAGACCGGCCTGCACCCGATCCATGTGCTGCACGCCCAGCAGCGCCGGGTGCCGCGCAAGATCCGGCTGTTCAAGCAGGTGCTGGCCCAGTGGTTTGCCGAGCGGCCCCATTATCTGCTGGGGTGAGCCTGCATCCCGTTATTTTTCTGTCATCTGGGGCTGCTACCCTGCGCCCTTCATCGCGAAAGGAGAGTCAGGGAATGAAGCGTCATCAGGGTTGGGCAGGGGTTGCGCTGCTGTGCTGCGGCGGTGTGCAGGCCGAGGTCAGGGTCGAGGTGCCCCGGGATTTCCAGATCCTGGCGGTGAGCGCAGGCAAGGTGCAGGACGAGCAGCATGCCGTGCTGGCCGACGGGGAGCAGCAACTGCTGGTGCGCTACGAGGGGGTGATCCCGAGTCGCAACAGCAGCGACAATGATCGCCAGGTTCGCTCCGAGCCCCAGGTGCTTCGCTATGAGGCCCGCGGGCAGTCGGTGCGCCTGCAGGCTCCCGTGCCTGCGGACGAGGCCGGGATGGAACGCTACGCCAGGGCCCCTGTCCTGGGCCTGGTGGCGGGGGGGCAACCCCTCGAGGTGCGCCAGGATACGCTGATGGTGCAGGGGATGCAGATCGGCATGGACTGGCATGCCAGGCTGATGGAGTACAACCGTGGCGAGGGGCCTGCCGTGCTCGCCGGTGCGGCGGATGTGGCTGCGGCCGCCGTGGCGACGCCCCGGGCCTCCTCCGAGCCGGCCAGCGCCCTGGAAGGGCAGTTGCAACAGCTTTTCCTGCAGGCGGACCCCGCGCTTCGCAAGCGCTTCATCGGTTGGGCCGTGCCGCGCCTTTAAGTTTGCTCCCCGTTGCAGTAACGTGGGCACATCTTTGATTCCCGATGTGCCCATGTTGATCAGCGAGGCCCCCATGTTTGAATTGCACCCCCGCCTTCAGGCGGATACCCGGATACTCGGGGATCTGCCCCTGTGCCGCGTCCTGCTGGCCAAAGACAGCCAGTATCCCTGGCTGATTCTGGTGCCCCGGGTCGCCAACCTGCGGGAGATCCATCATCTGGCCCCCGAGCAGCAACAGCAGTTGATGCAGGAGTCCTGCGCCGTCGCCACCCTGATGGAGCGGGCACTTGACCCGGACAAGATCAACGTGGCGGCCCTCGGCAATCTGGTGCCTCAGCTGCACCTGCACCACGTGGCCCGCTTCAGCTCGGATGCGGCCTGGCCCGGTCCCATCTGGGGTGCCTGTCCCGCCATTCCCTATGAGGAGCAGGCCTTGCAAGGGGCGGCTGCCAGTTGGCAAACCCGTCTGGCTACCCTGGATGGATTTCAGCCATTTCTGACTGATAATCCAGTCAAGTGAGAGGTGGCTCGCGCTTTGGGCACCGGGATCACGCAATCTGTTAGCGTATCGCGTTGGTGCATGGTGACATGGGCGACACGAGTGACAGCCCCATTATTTCGATCAGCAGGAAGGTTCCATGATAGTGACAAGATCCGAGGATGATGCCGTATTGACCACAGAGGACGTACTGCTGAGCCTGTGCAATTCGGTGACGAGCGTATTGAGTGCGGCGACCCAGACCCAGGTGCGCTTCTCCGGCATGGTGCAGCGGATCAGCAAGACCTGCCTCAAGCCTGACATCGGCTGTTTCGTGCTGTTTGACGGCGGCTTCTCCGGGCTGGTGGTGATCAACTTCTCCGCCGCCGCGGCCATGGAGCTCTACCAGAGCTACATGCTGAGCATGGGGCTCTCCAAGGAGGATCTTGCCATCTCCCACACCTCGGACGAGGTGAGCAACGTCATGGGCGAGCTGATGAACCAGATCGTCGGCAGCTTCACCACCAAGGTGGGGCGCGAGCTGCAGACCCACATCACCCAGAACCAGCCCAAGATGCTGGCGCTCAACAAGCAGGTGATGCTGAGCGTCGACACCAACCTCGACAATCCCGAGACCCGCCGGGTGACCTTCTTCACCGCCAGCAACAACATCTTCTATCTGGAGCTGGCCATGGACAAGACGGAGTTTATCCGGATCCATGATGGCGGCGTGCAGGAGGAGGTGGATCCCGACGAGCTGATCGCCCAGGCCAAGCAGTCAGCCAAACCGGCACCGGCGGCCGCGCCAGCGAGCAACGAGCACGACGATCTGCTGGATTCCCTCGGCATCTGATGGTCGAGGGTTGTGCAAATGAAGAGGCCACCCCGGGGGTGGCCTCCTTGCTTGGGGCGGGTCAGAAGTTGTAAAGCAGCCCGGTACTGAAGCGAAGCGCCTCGGCATCGTAGAAGTCGATGTCGGAGTCGGCGCTGGAGTAGGCCGCGGTGAAGGTGGCGGCAAGGGGTTTGATGCCGAACAGGTTGTGCCAGAAGAAGGTGCCATTGAGGGCGAACTCGCTGGCATCGGCGCGCTGGCCGAACAGGGGATTCGCCTCGTCGTACTTGCGCTTGCCGGCGTAGAGGTTGCTCACGATGGACCACTGGGAGGCGCGCTTGGCATAGGTCAGCTGCAGACCGGTATTCTTGAAGCTCTCCGCACTCCCGTCCAGGCGGGCCTCCTTGTAGAGGAAGGCGGGCTCCAGCAGCTGGTCGCCGCCGAAGTGGTACTGGTAGGAGACAGCCAGGTCGTGGACCTTGCCGTTGCGGCTCAGCATGGAGGCGTAGTGGGTGCCGTGGGTCAGGTCATATTGCTGGCCGCTGCGCTCCTCGTCGAGCTCCACTTCCCGGCTGGCCAGGGTGGCGTAGACGTTGCTGCCCCAGATCCTGTCCCAGGCAAAGCGCACCCCTTTCGAGGTGAGATCGGTGGCGCTGCGGTCCACGCCGGTGGCGAAGGGATCGCTCCACACTTCCACCGGCATGAGGTTGAACACCAGGGAGGTGGCGACGATACCCTTGTCACCCATCTCCTGGCGCAGACCGAGTTGCTGGGTAAAGTCGAAGCGCACCGCGTCCTGGATGAGGTTGCCGAGGAAGACCTGGGTGCGGGTATCGGCGAAGGTGTAGCGGATATCGGCATTGAGCAGCGGGCTCAGACCGCTTTCGCGGCCGGGGGAGCCCAGATCATCGATACGGCTGTTGCTGTCGTCACCGGCATAGAAGTTGGACTTGTGGCTGCCGGCATTGACCCCGCCCAGCAGAAAACCGGACCAGCCGGTCTGGCGGGGGATCTCCCCCAGATCGGCGTGGGCGGTGGTGGCGACCAGCAGGCCAAGGCTCAACAGAACATGATTTCGCATCGGGTATGCTCCTGACATAACGAATGAGAAGGGTGACAGTGTGCCCCGGTATTCCGGTGGAACCGGTGCTGACTGAGGCATGGCAGGCATGCTACCCCAGCCGGAGTGTGACGTTAATCAATAATTGAATACGCGACGGACAAGAGTTCATGGCGCCGTACTGGTATCCTGTTTGCGCAAGAAAAGGGGAGAAAACAACGAGATGAAGCAGATCAAATCCTGGGCGCAATATTACGTCGACCTGATGACCAAGCTGGGACTGGTGCGCTTCAGCATGTTCCTGGCCACCGCCATCATAGTGCTGGCCGTGTCGATCCAGATGGGGGTGACCCTGTTTTTGCGCGGCACCGTGGACATCGTCGACCTAGTGCGCTCTGTCTTCTTCGGTCTGCTGGTGACCCCCTGGGCCGTCTATTTTCTCTCCATCGTGGTGGATCAGCTGGAGGACTCCCGCCAGCGGCTGACCCGCATGGTGCGAAAGCTGCAAGACATGCGCGAGCGGGATCTCGAGCTCAACAGCCAGTTGCAGGAGAACATCAGCCGCCTCAATGCCCAGATCGCCGAGACCAACCGGGCCGAGACCCTGCGCCAGCAAGCCATCGAGGATCTCGAAAACGAAGTGTTCCAGCGGGAGAAGGCCCAGCTGCATCTGGGGGAGCGTACCGCCCTCTTGCGCTCCTTCATCGACTGTTCCCCCGATCTGGTCTATTACCGCAACGAGGACGAGCAGTTCTCCGGTTGCAACCGCGCCATGGAGGAGCTCACCGGCAAGGTGGAAGCGGAACTCATCGGCCTGACCCCGTTCGATGTCTACAAGCACGACATCGCCAGCAAGGTGGTGGAGACCGACAAGCAGGTCTTCGCCCAGAACGAGCCGCTCACCTATGAGCAGTGGCTGGAGTATCCCGATGGCCGCAAGGCCTACTTCGAGCTGCGCAAGGTGCCCTTCTTCGACCGCTTCGGCAAGCGGCTCGGCCTGCTCGGCTTTGGTCGCGACATCACCGAGCGCAAGCAGTACCAGGACAAGCTGGAGAAGGCGAGTCGGGACAAGACCACCTTCATCTCCACCATCAGCCACGAGCTGCGCACCCCGCTCAATGGCATCGTCGGCCTGAGCCGGATGCTGATGGATACGCCCCTCGATGCCAGACAGCAGCAGCAACTCAAGACCATCCACCTGAGCGCGGTGACGCTCGGCAACATCTTCAACGACATCATCGATCTGGACAAGCTCGACCGTCGCAGGCTGGAGATTGCGCCGGCTCAGCTGGATTTGCCCGCCTTCCTCGACGAGCTGGAGACGCTGTCGCGCATCCAGGCGGAGCAGAAGGGGCTCTACCTGCACTTCGACCGGGACGGCGACATGCCCCAGTTCGTGATGGCGGACGGCACCCGGCTGCGCCAGGTGCTGTGGAACCTGGTGGGCAATGCGGTCAAGTTCACCGATGAAGGAGGCGTCACCATACGCTGTCTCGCCCACGCCGCTGATGAACCGGGCAAGCTGGCGCTGCACTTCGAGGTGGAAGACACCGGGGTGGGCATTCCCCGTGCCCAGCAGGAGAAGATCTTCGCCATGTACTATCAGGTGCAGGGCAAGAAGCACGCCACCGGCACCGGCATCGGCCTTGCGGTCTCCCGCCAGCTGGTGCAGGCCATGGGCGGTCAACTTTATGTGGACAGCGACCCGGGCGAAGGCGCCTGCTTCACCGCCGAGCTGGAGGTGGACTGCGTCGAGCCCAGGGCCGCGGCCCCGGAGCCCGAGATGCCCTCCCTCGACATCCTGCTGGTGGAGGATGTGGAGCTCAACGTGACCGTGGCCTGCGCCCTGCTGAACAAGCTCGGCCATCAGGTCAAGGTGGCGCGGGATGGTGCAGAGGCGCTGGCCATGGCCAACCCGGATGATTTCGACTTGATCCTGCTCGACATCCAGTTGCCGGACATGACGGGGTTCGATGTGGCGGAGCAGCTGCTCGCGCGCTACGGCGACAGCCTGCCCCCCATGGTGGCGCTCACCGCCAACGCCACCGGCGATCGCCAGTACTACCGGGATCACGGCATGCAGGATGTGATCAACAAGCCGCTGGGCTCCAAGGCGGTGCGGGAGGTGATAGGCCACCTGTTTGCGGATCTTGCCGGGGACGAGGCGGACGAGCAGGACGATGTCCACCATCAGGATGCCCTGCTGGATCTGCCCTTCCTCACCGATTACGCCAGCACGGTCGGCAAGCCGGTGCTGCTCTCCAGCGTCGAGCTGTTCGAGAAGATGATGCCGGATTACATGGCGGTGCTCGACTCCAACATGATTGCCAGGGATCAGGCCGGTGTGGTGGAGGAGGCCCACAAGATCAAGGGGGCGGCGGGCTCCATCGGCCTGCGCCGGTTGCAGCAGACGGCCCAGCTCATCCAGAGCCCGGAACACCCCGCCTGGTGGGAGAACGTGGAAGACTGGATTGAAACCCTGCGCCGGGAATACCCGGGTGACATCGCCCGCCTGCGGCGCTGGCTGCTCTCGTAGACACGACGCCTCAGGCAAGGAGCCACGACATGTATGACCGTTTGATCCCCCCCGAGCGCATTCACCCCTGGGGAGACGAAGACCTGCTGGAGGCGACGGAGCAGGACCGCACCCGCATCGTGCAGGCGGCGCCGGTGCGTCGGTTGCAGCAGAAGACCCAGGTCTTCCCGCTCGATGTGAAAGCCTCGGTGCGCAGCCGTCTCACCCATTCGCTGGAGGTGCAGGAGACCGGTCGCCAGATCAGTCGCCGTATCCTGGCGGCGCTGCCGGCCGGAGTGGTGTGCGAGGGGGCCTTCATCAATCTGGTGGAGATGTCCTGCCTGTTGCACGATGTCGGCAACCCGCCGTTTGGCCATTTCGGTGAGCAGGTGATGAGTCAGTGGCTTGCCCAGGAGCTGGACGGCCTCTTCGCCCGTGCCCACGACCAGTTGCCGAGCCCCCAGTGGGCAACCCTTCGCCAGGATCTGCTGGTGTTTGACGGCAATGCCCAGAGCCTGCGACTGGTGCACAGCCTCCATGAGCTGAACCTCACCCTGGGGCAACTGGCGGCGCTGTGCAAATACCCGCAGCAGCCCCTGCCGGGCCTGCACCATCCACAGGGCTATGGTCAGCACCACGGCTGGACCAGCAAGCGCGGCATCTTCTTCAGCGAACAACCCCTCTATCGTGCCCTCGGCCAGAGCCTGGGGCTGGCCGAGGGGTGCCGTCATCCGCTGGTCTACATCATGGAGGCGGCGGACGACATCTCCTACTGCATCGCCGATCTCGAGGATGCGGTGGACAGGCGCATCCTCACCCAGAGCGAGCTGCTGGCAGCCCTGCGCGAGGCGGACGAGGGCGGTTACATGGCCGATCTGCTCGATGAGGCGCTTGCCTCCGGTCGGGGGTTCTTCCCCCATTTTCGCCAGCATCTGACCCGGGATCTGGTGGCGCTTGCCGCCCATACCTATGTGGCCG
Source organism: Aeromonas sp. ASNIH8 (assembly GCF_002919855.1). Classification (NCBI taxonomy): domain Bacteria; kingdom Pseudomonadati; phylum Pseudomonadota; class Gammaproteobacteria; order Aeromonadales; family Aeromonadaceae; genus Aeromonas; species Aeromonas sp. ASNIH8. The sequence continues at coordinate 39,542 of NZ_PQLN01000002.1, forward strand.
AGCACGATCAGATCCTGAGCGGGGCCTATCCCCAGGCGCTGCTGCACGGCCAGGCTCCGGCAGCCCGGGTACTCGATACCCTCAAGCGGGTGGCTCGCGAGCTGGTGTTCATGCGCCCGGAGGTGGAGGCGCTGGAGCTGGAAGGCTATGCCGCCCTGCGCGGGGTGCTCTCCACCTACGCCTGCCTGCTGGCCCTGCCCGCCAGCCAGTTCGAGCGGCTGCTCGCAGGCAACGGCGGGAGCGAGCTCTTCTTTGCCCGGCGGCTGTTCCACCGCCTCTCTGCCCGCCACCTCAAGGCGTACCGGCTGGCGGTGGCGAGCCGGGATCCCCGTTTCGAAAAGGAGAGCGAGCAGGAGTGGTACTACCGGGTGCGGCTGCTGCTCGATTATGTGAGCGGCATGACGGATACCTATGCGCTGGAGGAGTTCCGGCTGTTGTCAGGGATTTGACTGAACCTCTTTTTGGCCGCATTCCACCCATATGGGTGGGAGAGATATTGCGTAAAATTCGGTGTTTTTTTACACTGCGGCAACTTGTTCAACTTTCACACGGTAAGGAGACGACCATGCAACATTCCATGTTCAACGTTGCGTTCGATCGCTGCTCTGGCAGCGCGAAGACTCGTGCTCTTTATTTGCCGCGTGGAGGGGACAGGTAACACCTGCTTTTTTCATCACCCGCGGTTGTCCCGCAGGGTGATCACCTCTCTCCGGGGGAACCGCACGTTCAACTGGAGAATATTATGTCTATCGAACTCGCCCTGCTGCGCCACGTAGAGACCCTGGTTCAAAAAAGGATCACCCGGCTGGAGCGTCGCGTCAGCTACCTGCATCTTTCACCTGCCCTGCTCAAAGACATCGGGCTGGAAGGCAAGGAAGTGCAGATCGCCCACATCCGTGAGCGGGAGTTTCAAACCGGTTTCCGGCTCGGGAACCGAATAACCTGAGGGGAGGGGGCCCGGCCCCCGACCTGGTGGATGGCAGGCCTGGGCCTGCCATTTTTCTTTCCTGATGAGCATTGTCTCAATTTAGTTGTCGCACATTGCGCCAAACACTCTATGATCCCCCTCCGTTTCGTATGGGAGTTGATAATGTTCCGCCGCTGCTGTCGTCTCATCCTGCTATGTGGTCTGGCTTTCTGGAGCCTGATGGTTGCGGCTGCGTCGGCGCAACTGGACCAGAGCAACTTCACCCTGGACGAACTGCACTGGCTTGCCACCCATGATGAACTGGTCGTCGGCATGCCTTCGGCGGCTTGGCCACCCTATGTCTATACCGATGGGCGCGGCAACTTCACCGGCCCCCTGGATGGGTTCGCCTCCCAGATTGCAGCCAGGCTGGGGGTGAGCCTTCGCTACCGTGCCTATGCCAACAATGCGGCGGTCCAGCAGGCCTTGCTGGATGGCAAGGTCGACATGTTGATCGGGGTGGCACCGAGCCCGACCCGCACCCTGCAGATGCAATTTACCTCCGAGCTGATGGCACTGCCCCGGGCCGTGCTGCTGACGGGGGGGCGGGAGAGCCTCTCCCTGGAGGAGGCCTATGGGGTGCGCTGGGTCTGCGTCTTCGGTGTCAGCGCCTGCGATGAGCTGCTGCGCCTTGGGATCTCGAACCTGATCACGGCCGACAGCCGGGACGAGGCGATCTTCATGCTCAAGGAGGGCAAGGCGGATGCCTACCTGGCCGAGCTGCCCATGCTGAACAGGCTGCAAGCCATGGCGGGCATGGCGCTGGCCAGGATCGACTGGATGAGGGATACCTCCCTCGCCATGGCCGTGGCGCCCAGGAATGATGTCTTGCAGGGATTGCTGGAGCGGGCCCTCGAGGATATCTCTCCCCTCGAGCGTCGCGCCATTCTGGAGGCGGGGGATATCCTCGACTATGCCCTGGTGAAAAGGAGCAGGGAGATCGTCTTCAATCCGCAGGAGCAGGCGTGGTTGCAAGCACATCCGGTCATCCGCTACGGGGTTGCCCCGGATTGGCCCGGGATGAGCGAGGTGGACGACAGGGGGCGGCTCAAGGGGCTCATTGCCGATCTGCTGACACTGATGAGCCAGCGTGCCGGGCTCCAGTTCACCCTGGTGCCGACCCGGAGCTGGGCCCAGAGCATGGCGCTCTTCCAGGATCGCAAGCTGGATCTCATCCCGGCCATGACTCCCACCGCGGAGCGTCAGCAGTTTGCCCGCTTTACCCCCAACTACGCGTCGATCAACCGGGTGGTCGTGGCGAGGCAGGGGATGGCCGAGCTCACCGCCGCCAGGGCACTGAAAGGGCACTGAAAGGGCACAGGGTGGGCATGGTGGGGGGCTCGGTGGAGCAGGTCTTGCTGAACGAGGTGGGGGCCATCGCCGTGCCGGTGGCCAGCGATGCCGAATTGCTGCCCCTGCTGGACCAGCAGAAGGTCGACTATGTGCTGATGAGCACCACCACCCTGGAGCAGTCGCTGCAAAAGGGATTCAGCGACCGCTACCAGGTGGTCTTCTCCGGCAGCGACCTGCGGGTACCCATCGCCATGGCGACCCAGTTGCAGGACCCCATGCTGCAGCAGATCCTCACCAAGGTGTTGATCGCCATTCCCCCCGACGAGCTCTCCGCCCTGGAGAAAAAGTGGCTCTCCCTGACCATACAGACGGGACTGGATCCGAAGACGGTGCTGCTCTGGTCCTCCCTTGGCGGCGGCATCTTCCTGCTCTGCCTCTTGCTGTTCATGGGCTGGAACCGGACGCTGCGCCGCCAGATCAGCCAGCGGCGGGAGGCCGAGCGGCGGCTCGAGGAGCAGCTGGTGTTTGTCCAGATGATGCTGGATGCCCTGCCCAACCAGGTGGTGCTGACCAACGAGCGCTATGAAGTGGCAATGACGAACCGGGCGTATCGGCAGATGTTCCTCGGCGGGGAGAATCTGACGGGCTCCTATGAGCGGTTGCTCCAGGATCGATTACCCGAGTCGATCCGCGCCAGGGTGATGGAGGAGGATGCCAGCGTCTGGGAGAGCGGAGAGGAGCTTCATGGCCGGGGCGAGATCCGGTTTGATGACGATCGCCTGCACCAGATGATCTACACCAAGCGGCTCTTTGCGGGGCCCGATGACAAGCGGCTCGGGATCCTGACCGTGCTGACCGACGTGACCGAGCTGGAGCAGGCGCGGTTTGCGGCCCAGGAGGCGCAGACCCGGCTGACCCAGATCACCGACAGCATGCCGGGTCTGGTCTATCAGTATCACTGGCTTGGGCCGGGCAAGGGGCACTTCCTCTACACCTCGCAAGGGGTCAGGGAGATGGTGGGGGTGGAAGAGGACCTGGTCGGCATGGCGGTCACCGGTGCCTCCATCCTGGGGCTGACAGGCAAGGCGCACCAGGACTTCGTGGCCACGGTGGATCGTCATGCCCTGAGCATGCAGCCGCTGGATCTCGAGGTGGAGATCCGGCGCCAGGGGGAGGCGGGCTATTTGCAGATCCGTGGTCACTTCGTTCACCAGGAGGGGCTTGAAGGGGTCATATTGAACGGCGTGGTGCAGGACATCACCAAGCTCAAGCGCCAGGAGCTGGAGCTGCGCCAGGCCAGGCGGGTGGCGGAGGAGGCGACCCAGGCGCGCAGCCGCTTCCTCGCCACCATGAGTCATGAGCTTCGCACTCCCATCTCCGGCATGCACGGCATGCTGGAGCTGCTGCAAATGAGCCCGCTGGATGACGATCAGCGCTACATGTTGCGCAATATCTCGACCTCCACCAACCACCTGCTCTATCTGGTGAACGACATCCTGGACTTCTCCAAGATGGAAGCCGGGCAGTTGCAACTGCATCCCCATCACTGCCGCCTGACCTCGGTGATTTGCGATGTCATCCGGGGACATGCGGCCCTGGCCTATGGCAAGGGACTCATTGTGACGCTGCGGTGGGGGAAGACGGTGCCGGATCTGGCCTGTATCGACGGGATCAGGGTGGGGCAGGTGATCTCCAATCTGTTGAACAACGCGGTGAAGTTCACCGAGGCAGGGGCGATCGCCATCCAGGTGGATTATGAAGACGACCGGCTGGCCTTCCGGATCCGGGATACCGGGATAGGCATCGCCCTGGAGCAGCAGCGCACCCTCTTCATCCCGTTCAAGCAGGTGGAGTCCGACACCAACCGCCGGTTTGGCGGCACCGGGCTCGGGCTTGCCATCTGTCATCAACTCACCCAGAAAATGGGGGGGAGCCTGACCCTGGAGAGTACCCCCGGAATGGGCACCTGCGTGACTTTCACGTTGCCTCTGGCCGAGTGCCAGTGGGAAGCGCCCCCCCTGACCGGCCAGGTATGGTGGTGGTTTGGGGAGGATGAGGGGCTGGAATCGGTGATGGCCAGGCTGGGCGCCAGACTGGTTCGCATGGAGGCACACCATTGGCAGCAGCCCCTCGAGGGGCATCTGCTGGCGCAGGAGAATCACCTGGAGCAGGCCCTTGGCAGTGACTGGCTGGCCTGTTTGCAGCGTTCGAACCTCAAGGGCATAGTACTCTCTCCCCATGAGGCCCTGCGGGGACGCATGGGTGGTGACGCCTGGTGGCGACTGGGACAATCGCCTCTCTATCCCGATCTGTTGCTGGAAACCTGCCAGTCACTGTTCAACCAGCAGGCGAGCCAGTCGATGGGGATGGAGGGGGGAGAAGCTCAAGGGGCGGGTGCTGGTGGCCGATGATCACCCCGTCAACCGGGCATTGCTGACGAGACAGCTCGCTATCCTGGGGCTCGAGTCCGAGGTGGTGGAAGATGGCGAGGAGGCGCTGCGCGCCTGGCAGGGGCAGGACTTCGCCCTGCTGCTGACCGACTGCCACATGCCGGTGATGGATGGCTATGCCCTCACGCGAGCCTTGCGGGATGCCGGGGACAGTGCTCCCATTATCGGGGTGACGGCCGATACCTCTGAGGAGGCGAGCCAACAGATGCGTGATGCCGGCATGAACGACATGCTGTTCAAGCCCTACAGCCTGGATGCCCTGAGCCAGACCCTGGGACGCTGGTTGCCGACTCAGGAAGAACAGCTCGCCTCGGAGGCGCCCCGGCAAGCCAGGGTTCAGCTGCCAGGCATAAGCTGGTTGACCCTGTTCGGGGATGAAGCGGTGGCACGCAGCATGGCCAGCGAATACCTGGAAGCCAACGAGCAGGATGGCGAGGACATGAGGCTGGCGCTGGCCAGCCAGGATACCCAGGCGCTGGTGGAGACGGCACATCGCATCAAGGGGGCCGCGCGCATGGTAGGACAGCAGGCATTGGCAGAGGAGGCGGCCCGGCTGGAGGCGGCGGCCAGATTGAAACAACTGGACAAGCTCGATGACCTGGCCAGGGCGGTACAGGCATTGATGGACTCTATCAGAGTTGAAACGGGGTTATGGCTCGATGAATAGCGCACGGCATGAGTTGGCGATCATGGTGGTGGAGGATCACAACTTCCAGCGCAAGGCCCTGATGCACCAGATCCGCGGACTGGGCTACGGCAACCTGCTGGAGGCGCAGGACGGGGAGGAGGCGCTGGCACAGTGCCAGCACCACAGGGTCGACATCCTGTTCTGCGATCTGCGCATGCCGGGCATGGATGGCATGGCGCTGCTGCGCCGCCTCTCCCTTGGCGGGTTCCGCGGCGGCATTGTGCTGTGCAGCGCCCTGGAGGATGACGTGGTCGATGCCGTGCTGCGCATGAGCCGGGCCTATGGCCTGCAGGTGCTGGGGCGCATCGAGAAACCCGCGTCTCCCCAGCAGATCGCGCAGCTCATCGGTGCCTGGCGGCCCCAGCAGGTGCGCAGCCAGGAAGAGGATGGTTATCACCTGACCCTGGATGAGCTGCGCCGGGCGCTGGATCAGGACCAGTTGCTGCCCTGGTATCAACCCAAGGTGGGTTTTCACAACGGGGAGTGGCTCGGCATGGAGGCGCTTGCCCGCTGGCAGCACCCCGAATATGGCCTTATCTCGCCGGCCCGTTTCATCCCGCTGGCGGAGCACAACGGGCTCATCGACCCGCTCACCGAGGTGATCATCGGCAAGGCGCTGCGGGACGGCCACTTGTGGGAGAAGACCGGGCTCTCCCTGAACCTGTCGATGAACCTCTCCACCACCTCCCTCATCGAGGGGGATCTGTGCAACACCCTGCTCAGCCACTGCCAGCGCTGGAGCATCAACCCCGAGCTCATCACCCTCGAAGTGACCGAGAGCGCCTTCGTCAAGGATCTCGGCAAATCGCTGGAGGTGCTGACCCGCTTGCGGATGCACGGTTTTGGTCTCTCCATCGATGATTTCGGGACCGGCTACTCCTCCATGCAGCAGCTCGCCCTGCTCCCCTTTACCGAGTTGAAACTGGACAGATCCTTCGTGGATCGCTGCTATGAAGATCCCTCTCGCCTAGCCATCATCGAGTCCAGCATCGAGCTGGCTCGCAAGTTGGGCTTGAAATCGGTGGCCGAGGGGGTCGAAGATGAGGCGACCTGGCAATTGCTGGCGAAGCTGGGGTGCGATCAATGCCAGGGCTTCTTCTCCGCCCGTCCCATGCCCCGCGAGGAGCTGATGGGATGGCATCAGGGTTGGCAGGCTCGTTTGCCCGCGCTCATCAGACGCTAATCCCGGGCAGGATGCCCGACGAATTCCAAGGATGGCCATGAAAATATCAAGCAAGTTGTTGTTGAGCTTCTGTTTTATCAACCTGCTCATCATTCTCTCCTCCGCCCTTGTCTATCATCAGCTCGGCCGGATCGAAGGCTCGCAAGATGCCTTGCTGGCCCAGGCCCTGCCCGCCCTGCAGCGGGACGAGGCGAGCCAGAAAGCCCTGATTGCCACCGTTTCATCCCTGCGGGCCTATCTCATCCTCGGCAAGGATCCGGCACAGGGTGATCGCATCAAGCAGGAGTGGGAAGAGGCCTGGCACGCCATCGAACGCCAGCGTTTCACCCCCGACCTGACCCGGGCACTCAAGGATTTCAAGGGGGCACAGTCACAGGTGTGGGCCCTGGCTCACACCGAAGAGAACCTGCCCGCCCACACCCTGATGCTGCTGGAGGCCGGCCCCCTGGCGGAGTCGGCCCTCGATCAGTTGCAGTCTTTTGCCAATGAAGAGGTGGCGACGCCCCAGGCGACGTTGCCCGGTGACAGGCGCCTGCTGCTCAAGCAGGTGGGGGATGCCTACAACAGCCTGGGCAATGCGCTCTCCGCCCTGCGGGATTTCCTCATCTCGGGGGAGAAGGAGTATCTGGACAAGTACCGGGACTACTACCAGTTTCACCAGCAGCGGGTGGCCGAGCTGAAGCAGCAAGAGGCCAACTTCACCGAGGCACAAAAGGGGCTCTGGACGCTCTTTGAAGAGATGTCTGCCCCCTTTGCCGAGCTGGTGGGCCAGGTGATCGAGAAGCGCCAGGCCCCGGACTGGGACAGGGCCAACCACCTGATGGCCACCGAGATAGAGCCCGCCCTGACCCGGCTGGCGGATCAGCTGGCGACCCAGGTGACCCATACCCGTGCCGAGGTGGACAAGATGGCGGGGGAGATGGCGGCCGCCAGTCAGACCATTCATCGCACCCTGCTGCTGGCCACCACCAGCGTCATCCTGCTGGGTACCCTGGTGGCCCTGCTGTTCAGCCGGCGCCTGACCCGGGACATCGCCAGCCTGGTGAAACGGGCGGGCCTGGTGGCCGATGGCCGCCTCCCCGTCACCCCCTTGCCCGTGCTTCGTCAGGATGAGCTGGGAGGGCTCACGGGCTCCATCAACCGGATGTCGGCACAGTTGCGCGAGCTGGTGGGGGAGATCCAGGGGGCGGTCGGTCAGGTGGAAGGGGCTGGCCGCGAGGTGGGCCAGACCACCAATGCCATCGTGGATGATCTGGCGAGCCAGAATCAGCGGCTCGATGCGGTGGCAGCCGCCATCGAGCAGATGTCGGTCAGTACCCGGGATGTGGCGGGCAACATTGCGGACGCGGCGGGAGCGGCTCGCCAGACCGAGCAACAGGCAAGGGAGGGGGAGCAGGCCCTCGCCCGCATGGGGACCACCATGGCGCAGATTGGTGACATGATTGCCCAGGCAAACCAGGCGATGACGCAGCTCAGCAGCCAGAGCGAGCAGGTGGGGAGGGTCACCGAAGTGATCGCCACCATCGCCGAGCAGACCAACCTGCTGGCACTCAATGCGGCCATCGAGGCGGCGCGGGCCGGTGAGCAGGGACGGGGATTTGCCGTGGTGGCCGATGAAGTGAGGCAGTTGGCCAGCCGCACCAGCGCATCGACCATGGAGATCAACCAGACCATTGCCAGCATCCAGCAGCAGACCCGGGAGACCGCGGATACCGTGGGCAGCGGTACCCTGCTGGTGGAGCTGGGGCGCGGCGCCGTGGCCTCGGTGACCGAGACCCTGGAGTCGATGGCGACGCTGGTGCAGGATCTCAGCGGCCAGCTTGCCGCCATCGCTACCGCCACCGAGCAGCAGTCAAGGGCGGCGCAGGAGGTGGCGGGCACGGTGGAGGAGATTGCCGGGCTCAGCCATCAGTCCAGCGAGCATGGCCAGCAGGGGGAGCAGATCGCCGCCCGCCTGACCCGGGAGACGGGGAGACTGACATCGGCCATCAGCCGCTTCGAACTGGATGCCTGACGCAAGGGAGAGAAAAACGGGGCAGACCTCTGGGTCTGCCCCGTTTTTTTCGGCCCGAAAACCTGGTGGTGGAAGGATGTACGACGCAGGTGCGGTCCTGACCGTTCGGGAGCAGGGGGATGGTGTCTTGTGTACTGCCCTGTGGCTCTTTCTGCCGGCAGGACGGGTCACTCCAGGCGGCGGAAGGCCTGGTTTTCGAAGCTGCTGCAGGTCTCCTGGTTGAGCAGGTTGACCAGCAGGATGGCCCGCTTTTCGCCATCCGGTTCCAGATAGATGGCTTCAAACCCGGCGAGGGGGCCGGATTCGATAAGTACCTTGTCTCCCTGGGTCGGCAGACGGGCGTAGCTGGCGCGCGCCTCGTCGCTGTCGTCCCGGCTCATGAGCCGGTAGATCAGCTGGCTGCTGACGGGGGTCCACTCCTTGCCGAAGTGGATGATGCGACTGATGCCCCGGGTCGATTTCAGGGTGACCGGGGTGACCTCTTCCAGATCCACGTAGATGAAGAGATAGTTGGGGAACATGGGCTCGCGCTGGGGCACGCGCTTGCCTCGCCGCAGTTTTTCAATCTCGACCATGGGGTAATAGGATTCAACGCCCTGGGCTGCCAGATGGGCGCGGGCGCGGGCCTCTTCCTTGGGTTTGCAGTAGGCCAGATACCATTTCTTCATTGTTGTTCTGTTTTTCGTGTTGCCGTGCTTCTGGCTATGATAACGGGGGTAAAAAAAAAGGCCACGCTTGACGTGGCCTTTTTTCCAGAGTGAGTGATTACCAACCTTTCACCAGACCGCCCTTGAACAGCTCGGTCCCCTTCTTGAAGACCTCGTCGGTCTGGAAGGACTGAACGAACTCCTTGACCTTCTCGTCGTCCTTGTTGTTCTCGCGAGCAACGATCAGGTTGACGTAGGGGGACTCCTTGTCTTCGACAAACAGGCCGTTCTCGGTCGGGGTCAGACCAATCTGACCGGCGAAGGTGTTGTTGATGATGGCCAGATCCACGTCTTCCAGGGAGCGCGGCAGTTGTGCGGCTTCCAGCTCGACGATCTTGAAGTTGCGCGGGTTGCTGGCGATGTCCAGTACGGTCGCTTCCAGACCGGCACCCTCTTTAAGCTTCAGCAGGCCCTGCTTCTCCAGCAGGATCAGGGAACGACCCAGGTTGGTCGGATCGTTCGGCACCGCGATCTGGGCACCGTCTTTCAGCTCGGACAGGGCCTTGACCTTCTTGGAGTAACCGGCTATCGGGTAGACGAAGGTGTTGCCGACCGGCACCAGCTTGAAGCCGCGATCACGGATCTGGGCATCCAGGTAGGGCTTGTGCTGGAAGGCGTTGACGTCGACGCTGCCGTCGTTCAGGGCCACGTTCGGGGTGACGTAGTCGGAGAAGGTGACCACTTCGACGGTCAGGCCGTATTTTTCCTTGGCAACCTTGGCCGCGGTCTCAACCAGCTCGGTCTCGGGGCCGGCGATGGCGCCCACCTTCAGGGTCTTGTTCTCTTCCTTCTGGCCGCAGCCGACCAGTACCAGGGTTGCCAGCAGCGCAGCTGCTGCGGATTTGATGCCCAATTTCATAAAAACCTCCTGTCAGAAATCGACGATTAACGATGATCACATTGTTTGACCAGGCGCTCACCCGCGCTCTGGATGAGTTGAACCAGCACCACCAGAATGACCACGGTGACCAGCATGACGGTGGGATCGAAACGCTGGTAGCCGTAGCGAATACCCACATCACCGAGACCACCGCCTCCGATGGCACCTGCCATGGCGGAGTAGTTCACCAGGGTGACGAGGGTGATGATGACGCTGTTGAGGATCCCCGGCAGGGCCTCGGGCAGCAGCACCTTGGCGATGATTTGCAGGGGCTTGGCCCCCATGGCCTTGGCCGCTTCCAGCAGGCCGTCAGGCACCTCCATCAGAGCCCCTTCCACCAGGCGGGCGATGAAGGGAATGCAGCCCACGGTCAGCGGCACGATGGCGGCGATGGTGCCGATGCTGGTGCCGACGATGAAGCGGGTCAACGGAATGATGGCGACCAGCAGAATGATGAAGGGCACCGAGCGACCGACGTTGACGATGACGCCCAGGACCTTGTTGAGCAGCGGATTGGCCAGGATCTGGCCCGCCTTGGTCACGTGCAGCGCCACGCCGAGCGGCAGGCCGAGCAGGCAGCCGAACAGGGCGGAGGCAAACACCATGATGAGGGTGTCGCCCAGAGCCGAAATCAGCAGATTAATCATTGCTTCGGACATAACCCATTACCTCCAGCTGAATGTGGTTGTCGATGAGGAACTGCTGGGTGGCCTCGCACTGGGCCTCGTCCCCGAACAGTTCCGCCAGCAGGAAGCCGAACTTGACGCCACCGGCGTATTCGATGTCTGCGCTCAGGATGCTGATGTCGATGTTGAAACGGCGGCTCGCCTCGGAAATCAGCGGCGAATCCACCGTGGTCCCGGTAAAGCCGAGCTTCACCAGGGGATAGCTGCCGGGCACCCGGTCGCTACTCATCCGATCCTGATACTCCTGAGGCACTTCCAGGTGGATGGTGGAGTGGATGAAATCCCGGGCCAGCTGGGTCTTGGCATTGCTGAAGAACCAGGCCACTTCCCCCTGCTCGATGAGACGGCCGTCGCTGATGATGGCCACTTCGTCGCAGATCCCCTTCACCACGTCCATTTCGTGGGTGATGAGCAGTATGGTGAGCCCCAGCTTGACGTTGATCTCCTTGAGCAGGGTCAGGATCGAGCGTGTGGTCTGGGGGTCGAGGGCCGAGGTGGCCTCGTCGCACAGCAGGACCTTGGGAGCCGGAGCCAGGGCACGGGCGATGGCGACGCGCTGCTTCTGGCCGCCGGAGAGCTCGGACGGATAAGCGTGGGCACGGGCTTCCAGCCCGACCAGGGCCAGCAGTTCGCTGACCCGGCTCTGGATCTTGTCCTTGCTCCAGCCCGCCAGTTCCAGCGGGAAGGCGATGTTGGCGGAGACGGTGCGAGAGGCCAGCAGGTTGAAGTGCTGGAAGATCATGCCGATCTGGCGGCGAGCCTGAGTCAGATCCCGCTCGCTCAGGGCGACCAGGTCCTGGCCATCGACGATGACCTGCCCCTCGGTGGGGCGCTCCAGCAGGTTGACGCAGCGGATGAGGGTACTCTTGCCGGCACCGGAGGCACCGATCACCCCGAAGATCTTGCCTTGGGGCACATGCAGGCTCACGTCACGCAGGGCGTGCACGGCATCACTGCCTTTACCGTAGACTTTGTTGAGACCGATCAACTTAATCATGGATTCTTCCGTGCTAACAGCCTTAAAGCACAGGGCGCTACAGGCGGGTAAATTGGGCAGAGGTTTCACTGGGTAGCTCTGTCATCATGGAGGATGATGCTAAGATGTCCGGATGGCTGTGTCAACGCATGTTTTTACGTCTAGACGTCTAAAAAATGGATAAGGATTCCCGCCATTTGACTATGGTGTGGAGGTATAACCACCAGCATCAATATTAGATTCCGATTTGATGACTCTAGTCCGAATATAAGCTGGTAAATATCTTTTATGTCGTCGATTTGATGTCTCCCCTTCGGACAAGGTGCCCGGTCGTCCGGGCAGTCTCGCTGCCGGTTTCCCCTTCCTCCTGCCGTCTCTTTTCCTGCTTTCTTTTCCATCTCCTTGATGCAGAACAATAAATGACCAGTTTGTGGCCGTGTCGACATGCCAGCTCCCTATACTGGCTGCAGGTGGATGCCAGGAGGGGGGCGAGATGCGATTCCAACAGATCAAGGACCTGATGCTCTATCTCGAGGAGCTTCATCATCGGCAAGGGCACATTTACGGGCGCCAGATCCCCCGGGTGGATGCTGAGCGCAGCAGAATGTTGCTGGCCTATTTGCAAGGGCGGGAGGATGCCGCGGCGGCTCATCTGCACGATTATCGCGAGCAGATGGGCAGCGCGGTGAAGGAGACCTGGCTGGATCAGGGGTTTGGCGAGGATCTGCTGGCCGAGGGGGATCGTCTGGCGCTGCCCGCCACAACCCAGCCCGCGGAGATAGTGGCCCTGGTGTCACGCCAGGAGGAGAGGCTCATCGGCGAGCTGGAACGTCTGGCCCGGGAGTGCCCCACGCCCGACACGGCGGCGCTGCTGAAAGCCCTGGCCTCCATGGCCCAATCCCGCCTTACCCGTCTGGTACACGGTGCTCATCGCCTCGACGATCTCTGAGCCCGGATGAGAGAGACCCGGCACGGGCCGGGTCTTCTGATGTTGCTGGCGGTCAGCCCCCTTGCCGGGACGCGCCATAGAGGGCGGCGCCTATGATGCCGGCCTGGTTGAGGTTCGCGGCCGCCACCAGGGGAGCCCGGGTCTCAATCTTGTCGATGAACTTGTCGAGCTTGGCGGCGCTGCCGCCCCCCAGGATGAAGAGGTCGGGGGAGAACAGAAACTCCAGGCGAGCCAGGTATTTGTTGAAACGTTTGCCCCAGCGGCCCCAGGAAAGATCCTCGCGCTTGCGCACCGCATCGGAGCAATAGTGTTCAGCCACCATGCCTTCCAGCATCAGGTGACCCAGTTCGGTATTGGGCAGCAACTGGCCATTGACGAAGACGGCGGTACCGATGCCGGTGCCGACGGTGATGAGAATGATGACCCCCTGGCGATCCTGCCCGGTGCCAAAGCGCATCTCCGCCAGACCGGCCGCATCGGCGTCGTTCAGGACATGGCAGGGCAGGCCGGTCACATCGGCAAACAGGTGGGCGGCATCGGTCTCAATCCAGCTCTTGTCGATGTTGGAGGCATTCTTGGCGATGCCGTTGTGGATGGTGGCGGGAAAACCGCACCCCACGGGCCCCTTCCATTGGAAGTGCTCGACCAGCGCCTTGAGGGTGTGTGCCACGGCGGCCGGGGTTGCCGGTTGCGGTGTGGCGATGCGGTGGCGTTCGCCAATCAGCTCCCCGGTTTCGGTGTCGACCAGGCAGCCCTTGATCCCGGACCCCCCAATATCTACTCCCAGCATCTGCATCAGAATCTTCCTTTTATTGTGCCGATGTTCAATGGTCGGCAGAGCATGAAAAAATGGCTGCGATCCGGCAAGGGCCAGATCACTTATGCGTGATCCGGCAGACCTTTTTCGATGCAGCGGATCAGCAATCGCGTCTTTTTATTCTCTTCCTGCTGACGCCTGGCCAGGGTCGCCAGCGCCCACTCGATATGCTCGGCCACCATGGGCGCCGCCTCAGGCAGCGCCTGTTGCAGGGCGGCCAGGACCTCGCTGCTGGCCGGCCCGTTGCCAAGGGCCACTGCCAGGTTGCGGCGCCAGCGCTGATAGCCGATGCGGCGGATGGGGCTGCCTTCCGTGTGCTTGAGAAATTCGGCCTCGTTCCAGCGCCACAGCACTAGCAGGGGAGGGCGATGCAGGTCGGGACGGGGGCTGAAATCGGGTTCGGGGCTGGCATCGGCATAGCGGTTCCAGGGGCAGATGAGCTGGCAGTCGTCACAGCCATAGATGCGATTGCCCATGAGCGGCCTGAACTCCTCGGGAATGGGGCCGTCATTCTCGATGGTGAGATAGGAGATGCAGCGCCGTCCGTCCACCACATAGGGGGCGATGATGGCACCGGTGGGGCAGATGTTGATGCAGGCCACGCACTTGCCACACAGCTCCTTCTCCACCGGGGCATCCACGGGCAGCGGCAGGGCGATGAGCAATTCTCCCAGAAAGAAGAAGGAGCCGGCGGACTCGTTGATCAGCAGTGAGTGCTTTCCCACCCAGCCAAGGCCGGCCTTGGCCGCCAGCGGCCTTTCCAGAATAGGGGCCGAGTCGACGAAGGGGCGCCACTCGCCCAGGGTTTGTCCCGCCGCCCGCAACAGGGTGTCGCACCGCAGCTCGATGCGCTCCCCCAACTGTTTGAGCCGGTTGCGCAGCACCTTGTGGTAGTCGCGGCCGAGGGCATAGCGGCTGATGTAGCCGAGGGTGGGAGCGCGCAGGGTGGCGGCAAAGCCCGCCTCGAACGGCAGATAGTTCATCCGCACCGAGATGACCCGCAAGGTGCCCGGCAACAGCTCGTGGGGGCGGGCCCTCATCATGCCGTGGCGCGCCATGTAGTCCATGGTGCCGTGATAACCGGCATCCAGCCAGGCCTGCAACCTCGGCTCTTCCAGGGTGAGATCGGTGTCGGCGATGCCGACCTGGTCAAATCCTAGCTCCCTTGCCCAGAGCTTGATATCGTGGGCCAGTTGCGCAAGTTCGGCAGCCGTCATGCAGCATCCCCCCTCTGCCTGCAGGAGTGTGGCAGGCGCAGGGCGGCGATATGGTGTGCCAGTTGCCGGGTCATGGGATGATGAAACGTGGGGGCCGTCATGGTAGAGGTGTTCGGGGACGCTATCCGCAAAAATGAGTGGGAGAGTCTAGCACAACCCCTGTGGCGGGCCGAGCAGATCCGCAGCATGGAACGGCGCTGGGCCGAGCAGGAGGGGTTGCCCCTCTATGTGCTGATGGAGCGGGCCGGGAGTGCGCTGTGCAACTATGCCTGTCACCACTGGCCCGACAGCCGTCAGTGGTGGATCTTCGTCGGCCCTGGCAACAACGGTGGGGATGGCTACGTGTTGGCCCGCCTTGCCCGGCGCATCGGCCTCGAGCCTCTGGTGATTGCTGCCCGGGCTCCCGGCCTGCTGAGGGGAGATGCCAGGCGGGCTGCCGAAGAGTGGCTCGCATCGGGGGGGAGCGTGACCATGGCCGAGGATCTGCTGCCCGCCACGCTGCCGCCGCCGGATCTGGTCATAGACGCACTGCTCGGTACCGGCGTCCAGCTTCCCCTCTCCTCGTCAATGACAAAGATCGTCGCAACAATCAATGGCTTGAACGCGCCCGTGCTGGCGGTGGATCTCCCCTCCGGTCTCCATGCCGACACCGGTCGCGCCATGGGCGCACTGGTGCGTGCCACCCGCACCCTCACTTTCATCGGCATCAAGCAGGGCATGCTCACCGCCGACGGGGTGGACGGAGTCGGCCACCTCGACCGGGATCCCCTGGGTGTGACGCCGGGGGAGGAACGGGTTCCCGCTGCCGAGCGGATCGATTATCCCAGCCTCAAGGGGTTGCTGACCCCGCGCAGGCGCTCGGCTCACAAGGGACACAGCGGCAAGGTACTGCTGACGGGGGGGAACCTCGGCATGCAGGGAGCCATCCTGCTGGCGGGTCAGGCCTGTCTGCGGGCGGGGGCGGGATTGGTACGCCTGCGCCAGCACCCGGATTGCCCTGTGGCCAGCCTGGTTCAACCCGAGCTGATGGGATGCCCGGCGGACATGGATGAAGGGTGGGCGTCGGTGCAGGTACTGGGCCCCGGGCTCGGTCAGGATGGGTGGGGCCGGGCCCGGTTCGAACAGGGCATCGGAGCCGCCGTGCCACTGGTATTGGACGCCGATGGATTGAATTGGCTGGCGCAGGCCCCCCGTCATCAGGATAATTGGGTGCTCACACCCCACCCCGGGGAGGCGGCTCGCCTGCTGGGTTGCTCCATCGCCGAGGTCGAGGGGGACAGGTTTGCGGCCGTCTCGCGACTGCAACAGCGCTACGGTGGTGTGGTGTTGCTCAAGGGGGCGGGGTCGCTCATCTGCGACGGCAGGCGCATTTCCCTGTGCGACGAGGGCAACCCCGGCATGGCCAGTGGCGGCATGGGTGACCTCTTGTCTGGTATAATCGCCGCCCTTCTGGCTCAGGGCTGGTCTGCGGGCATGGCCACCCGACTCGGGGCCGTGATCCACGCAGAGGCCGCCGATCTGGCCGCTGCCGAGGGTGAGAGGGGCATGCTGGCATCGGATCTGCTGCCCTGGATCCGTCGTCTGGTCAATCCGACACAGTAACAAGTAACAAGAAGAACATGGCAAAAACCTTGATGATGACACTGCCGGATGAGGCAGCAACAGTGGCGCTGGGTGGCCGTCTGGCAAAGGCGTGCCAGCAGGCCACCACGGTATTTCTGCACGGTGCCCTCGGGGCCGGCAAAACCACCCTGACTCGAGGCTGGGTACAGGGACTGGGTCATGAGGGCAAGGTCAAGAGTCCGACCTATACCCTGGTGGAGCCCTATGAGCTTGCCCAGTGGCAGGTCTATCACTTCGATCTCTATCGACTGGCGGACCCGGAAGAGCTGGAGTTCATGGGCATTCGCGACTATTTTGCCGCCGATACCCTCTGCCTGGTGGAGTGGCCAGAGAAGGGCGACGGCTGGCTGCCAGCCCCGGATCTCGAGATCACCCTGAGTTATGCAAACGAGCAGCGCGAGGTGCAGATTGATGCCCGCACTGCTATCGGCGAAGCCATTCTGGAACGGTTGTCATCTCAGTGCGCGTGATCCTTGTTTTTGTTCTCTCCCTGATGGCATTGCCCACCTGGGCCAATCAGCTCAAGAGTGTGCGGGTGTGGCCATCACCGGACAACACCCGGGTGGTGCTCGACATGAGCAGCGCCCCCAATTTCAACTACTTCACCCTGACCGGTCCGAACCGTCTGGTCATCGACCTGAAAGGGGCGAGCAACGCCACCAACCTGGCCCGCATCGAGAACAAGAGCGAGCTGGTGCGCAAGATCCGCGAGAGCACTCCGCTGGAGAAGGGCGGCCTGCGACTGGTGCTGGATCTCGGCTCTGCCATCAAGCCGGTGGTCTTCCCGCTGGCGCCGGCAGGCCCCTATGGCCACCGTCTGGTGATCGATCTTCCCTATGAAGAGAAGGGGAGCGCTGCGGCGCAGCCCGCTCCCGTCGGGGGACACGGCAAGGCCATCGTCATCGCCATCGATCCTGGTCACGGCGGGGAAGACCCGGGCTCCATCGGCCCGCGCCGCACCTACGAGAAGCGGGTGACCCTGGCGGTCTCCCAGAAGCTGGCGGCCCTCATCGACCGGGAGCCCGGCATGCGAGCCGTGCTGACCCGCCGTGGCGACTACTTCGTCGATCTCAACAAACGCTCCGAGATTGCCCGAAAGGCCAAGGCTGACCTGCTGGTGTCGGTGCATGCCGACAGCTTCCACAACTCGACTCCTCGCGGCGCCTCCGTCTGGGTGCTGTCGACCAACCGCGCCAACCGCGAGATGGGTAGCTGGCTCGAGAAGCAGGAGAAGCAGGGTGAGCTGCTGGGGGGCGTTGGCAAGGTATTGGCCGAGTCTGATCCCAACCCCTATCTGGCGCAGACCTTCCTGGATCTCTCCATGGACAAGTCCAGGGCCGAAGGCTATGACGTCAGCCGCCAGATCCTGCGCTCGCTCGGGCGGGTGGCCAGATTGCACAAGAAGGCGCCGGAACATGCGAGTCTGGCGGTGCTGAAGGCGCCGGACATCCCCTCGGTACTGGTGGAGACGGGCTTTATCTCGAACCACGCCGAGGAGAAGCTGCTGGCCACCGCCAGCTATCAGGATCAGCTGGCCCGGGCCATCTTCGAGGGGATCCGCAACTATTACCGCAGTCATCCGACCAAGGGGCCCATGCTCACCGGCAAGGGGCAGGTTGCTGCCCCGCCGCGTCAGGCGCCTGCCAACAAGCCGGTCGCTGTCAGCAAGCCGGCTGCCCAGCCAACGCAGCAGGTCGTGACCAACCGGATGCCGGCGAGCGAGCCCTATCGCGTCGGTGAGGGCGGCGCCCCGGTCAGCAGCGTCGGCAGCGCCTCCGGTGCCGGCGTGATCAAACCTTACAAGGTCGCAGCCCAGGAGCCGAGTGCGCCGGTAGCCAGCGTGCAGAGCAACGACAAGTCCAACATGATCCGCCACGTGGTCACCCGTGGCCAGAGTCTCTCCCGTCTCGCCGAGAAACATGGGGTGAGTCAGGCGCGACTGGTGGAGATCAACAAGCTTAAGTCGCGGGACATCCAGATAGGGCAGGTGCTCTATATTCCGCGAAAATAGCGCGGGTGAAGAACGCCGCCCTTCTCTGCCGATGGCAGGGAGGGGCGGTGAGCATTGATGGCGCCAGGTCCACCTCTTCCCCTTTTTCATCTGCAGGAGCAAGCGATGCCAATCCGTATATTGCCGCCGATTCTGGCCAACCAGATTGCTGCCGGTGAGGTGGTGGAGCGGCCCTCCTCCGTGGTGAAGGAGCTGGTGGAAAACAGCCTGGATGCGGGGGCCGACCGGGTCGAGATCGACATTGACAAGGGAGGCGCCAAGCTTATCCGCATTCGTGACAACGGCTGCGGTGTCGCCAGGGATGAGCTGGTGCTGGCGCTGTCGCGCCACGCCACCTCCAAGGTGGCGACCCTGGACGATCTGGAAGGGATCAACAGCCTGGGCTTTCGCGGGGAGGCGCTCGCCTCCATCAGCTCCGTCTCCCGCCTCACCTTCACCTCCCGTACGGCAGAGCAGAGCGAGGCCTGGCAGGCCCAGGCGGAAGGGCGTGAGATGAGCGTCACCGTCAAGCCGGCGGCCCACCCGGTGGGCACCACGGTGGAGGTGGTGGATCTCTTCTTCAACACCCCGGCGCGGCGCAAGTTCATGCGCAGCGAAAAGACCGAATTTGCCCACATCGACGAACTGGTGCGCCGCATCGCGCTCTCCCGCTTCGACGCCACCCTGATCCTGCGTCACAACGGCAAAGTGGTGCGCCAGTACAAGGCGGCCAACACGGTGGCGGAGCAGGAGCGCCGCCTTGCCGCCGTCTGCGGCTCCCCCTTCATGCACCATGCCCTGGCGGTATCGAGCGAACACAGCGACGTGCGGTTGTGGGGCTGGCTGGCCACTCCGGCAGGGGCCAGGCCGCAGAACGACCTGCAATACACTTATGTCAATGGCCGCATGATGCGGGACAAGCTCATCAATCACGCCATCCGCCAGGCCTATGACGAGCTGCTGCCCGCCGATCGCTTCGCGGCCTATGTGCTTTATATCGAGCTGGATCCCCGCCAGGTGGACGTCAACGTCCATCCGGCCAAGCACGAAGTGCGTTTCCATCAGGCGCGTCTCATCCACGATTTTATCTTCCAGGCGCTGTTTACCGCCCTGCGCCAGGACGGAGCAGGGAGCGCCACCGATGAACCCCTGGCCGAGACCCAGGTCGAGCTGCCGGGCAGCCCGGAGATCACCTATCCGGGTCAGGCGCCGCGCACCGAGTGGTACGGTGCCGAACACGGCTATCGGGCTCCTGCCCCTGCACGAGATGGCGACGGCGTGCGGGAAGGCGGTGGTGGCAGGGGAGGACACTACCAGCCCCCCGAACCCCCGAGCCGGGCCGCGATGCGAGGCATGGGCGCCTTGCTCACCACCCTGCCCGAGGTGGCGATGCCGGCATCCCAGCCCGTAGCCGAGAGCGGTGCCGTCGAGACGCCAGCCCGAACGGGGGAGTGGCGCGCCCTGAGCCTGGTCGAGCAGGCCTATCTGCTGATGGAGCGTCAGGGGCAGCTGGCGCTGCTCTCCCTGGTGCGCGCCGAGCGTCTGTTGTTGCGCCACTGGCTGCTGGATGCCTGGGGCCAGGGGCTGGCGGCCCAGCCTCTATTGCTGCCGGTCTCCTTCAAGTTGCCGAAAAACCTGGTAGCCCTGGTGGAGGAGCGGGAACGCCTGCTCAAACGCATGGGGCTGGAGTTGAAAAGCGGGGGACGCGACACCATGATCCTGACTCGGGTGCCTGCTCTGCTGCGCCAGACCGATCTGGCCCGCCTCTTACCCGAATTGTTGCAGCTGGTCGAGAGCGGATCTGACAGTGATGCCGATGCGCAGGCTGGAGTACTATGCCAGTGGTTGGTGGAACAAGGCATAAGTGACGAAAAAATATACGATTTTGCCACTGCCACCCGGTTGTTGACGGAACTTGTTGCCGATTTCAGTGACCAACTGGCAGACGTTCGCATGGTGCGTCCGTTGCCGCTGGCGAACGTGCTGGCCGAGTTTGCCGATGGCAACTGACGGCGTCTCGTCGTCTGCTGCATCCATATGACCAGTTTTATGCCGGCTCGCCCGTGAAGGGGCGGCCGAAGGGAGTGTTTAACGTGGCTGACTTGCCGACTGCAATTTTTCTGATGGGGCCGACGGCCTCCGGCAAGACGGATCTCGCCATTGAACTGTGCCAGGCCCTGCCCTGCGACATTATCAGCGTGGACTCCGCGCTCATCTATCGCGGCATGGACATAGGCACAGCCAAGCCGACGCCAGCCGAGCTGGCACAGGCCCCGCACCGGCTGATCGACATCCTGGATCCCGCCATGAGCTATTCGGCGGCGGATTTTTGCAAGGATGCCCTGCGGGAGATGAAAGAGATCGCCGACCGTGGTCGCATTCCGCTGCTGGTGGGCGGCACCATGCTCTATTTCAAGGCGCTGCTGGAGGGGCTTTCTCCGCTGCCTTCCGCCGATCCCGCCATTCGGGCCGGCATCGAGGAAGAGGCTGCCCGCCTCGGCTGGCAGGCGCTCCATGACGAACTGGTGCGCATCGACCCGGTGGCCGGTGCCCGCATCCACCCCAACGATCCCCAGCGCCTGTGCCGGGCGCTCGAGGTTTACCGCATCAGCGGCAAGACCCTCACCGAGCTGACCCAGGTACAGGGAGAGGGGCTGCCCTACCGGGCGCTGCAGTTTGCCATCGCGCCGAGGGATCGGGCCGTGCTGCACCAGCGCATCGAACAGCGGTTTGACAAGATGCTGGGCAGCGGCTTCGAGCAGGAGGTCAGGGCGCTTTACGAGCGGGGGGATCTCACCCCGGATCTTCCCTCCATTCGCTGCGTGGGATACCGCCAAATGTGGGACTACCTGGCGGGGGAAGTGGAGTATGATGAGATGCGTTATCGCGGCATTGTTGCCACCCGCCAGTTGGCCAAGCGTCAGATGACCTGGTTGCGCGGTTGGCCTGATGTGACCTGGTTGGAATCTGGTGAGTCTGGCAATCTGGCCAGGGTCGTCGCCCAAGCTGGTCCGGCTTGACACTCCTGTATAATCAGGTTGTTATATTGAATATCCGGTGTTTAAAAACAACAAACTATAAGGAAAAGAAAGATGGCTAAGGGGCAATCTCTCCAAGACCCGTTTTTGAATGCGCTGCGCCGTGAGCGTATTCCTGTTTCTATCTATTTGGTGAACGGCATCAAACTGCAGGGTCAGATCGAATCGTTTGACCAGTTTGTCATTCTGCTGAAGAACACCGTGAGCCAGATGGTCTACAAGCACGCCATTTCCACCGTGGTGCCGGCCCGTGCCGTCAACCATCACCAGCACGCCCCGGGCGCCGCCGGTGAAGAGCAGGGTGAAGCCGAGGCGTGATATCCTGCGGCGAGTTCACTCGCCAACTCAGATCCATCATGATACCTGTCAAGGAGCAAGCGCTTGTTTGACCGTTACGAAGCTGGTGAACAGGCCGTTCTGGTACATGTCAACTTCAGCGATGAGGGCGAGCGGGAGGATCTGGACGAGCTCAAGATGCTGGTGAGCTCGGCCGGGGTCAATGCACTGGGGGTGATCACCACCAGTCGCAGCGCACCCAGCGCCAAATTTTTTGTCGGCAGCGGCAAGGCGGAAGAGATCGCGTCCCAGGTCCAGATGCTGGACGCCGACGTGGTCATCTTCAACCATGCCCTGACCCCCGCCCAGGAGCGCAACCTGGAGCGTCTGTTCCAGTGCCGGGTCGTGGACAGGACTGGCCTTATCCTCGATATCTTCGCCCAGCGCGCCCGCACTCACGAAGGCAAGTTGCAGGTCGAACTGGCCCAGTTGCGCCATCTTTCCACTCGTCTGGTGCGAGGCTGGACCCACCTTGAGCGACAAAAGGGGGGGATCGGTCTGCGCGGCCCGGGTGAAACCCAGCTTGAAACCGACCGACGCCTGCTGCGTGAGCGCATCAAGGCCATTTTGCGCCGCCTCGACAAGGTGGCCAAGCAGCGGGAGCAGGGGCGCCGTGCCCGCAACCGCAACGAAGTGCCGACCGTTTCTCTGGTGGGGTATACCAACGCCGGAAAATCCACTTTGTTCAACCAACTTACAGATGCCAGCGTGTATGCTGCCGACCAATTGTTCGCAACCCTGGACCCCACCCTGCGTAAATTGGTGATCCAGGATGTGGGTGATGTGATCCTGGCGGATACAGTTGGATTTATTCGGCACTTGCCCCATGATCTGGTCGCGGCCTTCAAGGCGACCCTGCAGGAGACTCGCGAAGCGGACCTGCTGCTGCACGTGGTGGACTGCGCCGATGAACAGATGCAGGAGAATATCGAGTCGGTCCAGCGTGTGCTGGCCGAGATCGAGGCGGATGACCGTCCCCAACTGATGATCTGCAACAAGATCGACAAGCTGGGGGATCGTCCGGCTGGTCTTGAACGGGATGAGGCTGGACGACCGGTGCGAGTCTGGTTGTCGGCCCAGACTGGCGAGGGTAGTGAATACCTGTTCCAGGCACTGACCGAACTGCTGGCCGGCTCCATGGTGCATCACACCCTGCAACTGCCCCCTTCCGCCGCCAGACTGCGCAGTGCGCTCTATCGGCTGAAAGGTATCGAGCAGGAAGGTTTCAGCGAGGAGGGGGACTTTGTGCTGGAAGTTCGCCTGCAACTGGCTGACTGGAACCGCCTCATGAAACAAGAAGGTGAGAGTTTACAACGCTTTATCAGACATTGATGGGTCGATGAACATAACTGGTTTGCTGACTTCATTGCCCCTCTGTGGCCCGATAGAGATGATATCCATCCGCATGTATTAATGGAGACGCTGATGGCTTGGAATGAGCCTGGTAACAATGGCAAAGACCGTGACCCCTGGGGGAACAACGGCAAGAATCAGGGCCCCCCTGATCTGGACGAGATGCTTCGCAAGGTGAGCCGTCGTTTTGGCGGTCTGCTCGGTGGTGGCAAATCCGGTGGTGGTGACGTCGGCAAGTTCGGCCTCTCCATCGCGCTGGTGGTGGCCGTGGTGGTGTGGGTCGTCAGCGGCTTCTACACCATTCGCGAAGCCGAGCGGGGCGTGGTGCTGCGTTTTGGCGAATATTCCCACAACGTGGACCCGGGTCTGCGCTGGAAACCGACCTTCATCGACCGGGTGATCCCGGTGGACGTAGAGTCTGTCCGTTCCCTGCCGGCGTCCGGTTTCATGCTGACCCAGGATGAAAACGTGGTGCGGGTCGAGATGGACGTGCAGTATCGCGTGGTCGATCCCGAGCAGTACCTGTTCAGCGTGACCAACGCCGACGAGAGCCTGAGCCAGGCCACCGACAGCGCCCTGCGCTACGTGGTGGGTCACACCCGGATGGATGATGTGCTGACCACGGGTCGTGAGAAGGTGCGTCAGGAAACCTGGCAGGTGATCGACAGCATCATCGAGCCCTATCAGATGGGTCTGCAGATCGTGGACGTCAACTTCCTGCCGGCGCGTCCGCCGGAAGAGGTGAAGGATGCGTTTGATGACGCCATCTCCGCCCAGGAAGATGAGCAGCGTTTCATCCGTGAAGCGGAAGCCTATGCCCGTGAAGTGGAGCCCAAGGCTCGTGGCCAGGTCAAACGTCTGGAGCAGGAGGCCGAAGCCTACAAGTCCCAGATCGTGTTGAAGGCCAAGGGTGAAGTCGCTCGCTTCAACGAGCTGCTGCCCCAGTATCAGGCCGCGCCCGAGCTGACCCGTGATCGTATCTACCTGGAAACCATGGAAGAGCTCTATCAGCAGGCCAATAAGGTGGTGGTCGACATGCCGGCTGGCAACAACAGCATGATCTACCTGCCGCTCGACAAGCTCTCTGGCAAGGCGAATGCCGTGCAACCGGCACGTCCTGCGGGCACCCCGGCAGTCGAGGCGGCCCAGCCGTCCAACGAAGGGGCCAACTCCACTCCGACCCCGCTGCGTGGCGGTGATCGTTTCAGCACAGGGAGAAACTGATAGATGAAAAAGCTAGCTATTGGTGTCATCGCTGTGGCGGCCATGGTGTGCTTCTCTTCCATCTTCATCGTCGATGAAGGACAGAAGGGGATCGTGGTGCAGTTTGGCAAGGTGAAACGGGTCGACTCTGGTGAACCGCGCCTGTACGAGCCGGGTCTGCACTTCAAGGTGCCGCTCATCGACCAGGTACGCAAGATGGATGCCCGCATCCAGACTCTGGAAGGCCAGGCGGATCGCTTCGTTACGTCCGAGAAGAAGGACCTCATCATCGACTCCTACGTGAAGTGGAAGATCGAGGACTTCTCCAAGTACTACCTGGCGACCGGTGGTGGCAACAAGATCCAGGCTGAAGACCTGCTCAAGCGCAAGATCAACAACGGCCTGCGTTCCGAGATCGGTAACCGCACCATCAAGGACATCGTCTCCGGCGAGCGCAGTACCGTGATGGAAGATGCCCTGATGAAGATGGCGCGCTCCTCCGAGCTCGGCATCAAGGTGGTGGATGTGCGCATCAAGCAGATCAACCTGCCGGTGGAAGTTTCCAGCTCCATCTATCAGCGGATGCGTGCCGAGCGGACCGCGGTTGCCCGTGAACACCGTTCACAGGGCCGCGAGCAGGCCGAGATCCTGCGTGCCGACATCGACCGCAAGGTGACCGTGATGATCGCCGATGCCGAGAGTAATGCCCGTCAACTGCGTGGTGAAGGGGATGCCGAAGCCGCCAGGATCTATGCCGACAGCTACAAGAAGGACCCGGAGTTCTTCAGTTTCGTGCGCAGCATGGAGGCCTATCGCAAGAGCTTCGCCGGTGGCAACGACCTCATGGTCCTGAAACCGGACAGCGAGTTCTTCCGCTACCTCAAGTCGCCGCACGGCAACAAGCAGTAAACATGTGTTGATATGACCCAAGGGCCTGATGATTCAGGCCCTTTTGTTTGCCGGCCACAGACCGGCAGGGGAACAGGGATAGGGAGAGGTGATGCTGACATCCATGTTGATGGGGCTGGGGTTGCTGCTGCTCTTCGAAGGATTGGGGCCCTTGCTCGCTCCCAGGGCATGGCAGCAGATGCTGCGCCTGCTCGGGGAGTTGCCGCCGGAACAGCTGCGCCGCATCGGCGGCTGTCTGGTGGTGGCAGGTGGTGTCATCTTGTGGGCGTCGGCCCGTTAGAGCCTGTGTTGATACGACAGTGGCACGGCGAATTCGGACAATAAAAAAGAGGCCCTCTGGCCTCTTTTTTATTGTCCGCCGGCTGGCATCAGGCGCTGCGCTGCACCGCCATGTGGGCCAGGGTCTCCAGCGCTTGCTTGTGCCGGGAGTCCGGCAGGATGGCGAGGGCGGCGATGGCCTTGTCAGCCTCTTCCCGAGCCCGCTGGCGGGAGTATTCGAGAGCTCCGGTGCGATCCAGGATGCCCAGAATACGCTCCAGGTGATCCATACCGTTGCGGTGCTCGATGGCATCGCGCACCAGTTGACGCTCTTCCGGGGTACCCACTTCCATGGCGCGCAACAGCGGCAGGGTCGGCTTGCCTTCGGCCAGATCGTCACCCACGTTCTTGCCCATCTCCTCGCTCTGGGAGCAGTAGTCCATCACGTCGTCGATGATCTGGAACGCGGTACCCAGGTACTTGCCGTAGTCGGTCATGGCCTGCTCGACGGGCTCGGGCTGATGGGTCAGCACGGCGGCGAGTCGGGTCGCGGCTTCAAACAGCTTGGCGGTCTTGCAGTAGATGACCGTCATGTAGCTCTCTTCCGTGGTATCCGGATCGTTGCAGTTCATCAGCTGCAGCACTTCTCCTTCGGCGATGGTATTGGTGGCATCGGAGAGGATCTCCATCACCTTCAGGTTGGAGAGTTCGCTCATCATCTGGAAGGAGCGGCTGTAGAGGTAGTCACCCACCAGAACGCTGGCGGCGTTGCCAAACAGGGCGTTGGCGGTTTCCCGGCCGCGGCGCAGGTCGGATTCGTCGACCACGTCGTCGTGCAGCAGGGTGGAGGTGTGAATGAATTCGATGATGGCGGCCAGTTTCAGGTGATCTTCACCCTCATAGCCCAGTGCGCGTGCGGCCATCACGGTCAGCATGGGGCGCATCCGTTTTCCGCCCGCACTGACAATATAGAAACCCAGCTGGTTGATCAGGCTGACATCGGACTGGAGTCTCGCCAGGATCAGTTCATTGACCGCCGTCATGTCGGCGGCACAGAGCGCACGGATAGTCTGTTGGTCCATAAGTCTCGTAACGTGACGGCAGCATTTACTGCGTTTTTAGCAATGGCGGGGATTCTACACGATTTCACAATGGGTTACAGTTAGGCGTTTATTCACGGGGGCAGATATGCGCACAAAATAAACTTTTTGCTAAATTGGCCTTGCCTCGGCAAATCGTTCTGCGTAGAATGCCCGCCCATTGTTATAGGTTTTTGTGCGTGTCTGGCCTTGAGCAAAAGACACGCCTTTACGGAGTTAATCAAATGTACGCGGTATTCCAAAGCGGCGGAAAACAACACCGTGTGGCCGAAGGTCAAATCGTTCGTCTGGAAAAGCTGAACGTTGAGACTGGCGCTACCATCGACTTCAACGAAGTGCTGATGGTTGCTGCAGGCGACACTTTCAAAGTAGGTGCTCCTTTCGTTGAAGGTGGCAAGGTTGTGGCTGAAGTTGTGGCTCACGGCCGTGGCGAGAAAGTGACTATCGTCAAGTTCCGTCGTCGTAAACACCACCGTAAGCAAGCGGGCCACCGTCAGTGGTTCACTGAAGTCAAAATCACTGGCATCAGCGCTTAATTAGAGGAGTCCGATAGATGGCACACAAAAAAGCTGGCGGTTCATCCCGCAACGGTCGCGATTCTGAAGCTAAACGCCTGGGCGTGAAGCGTTTCGGCGGCGAAACAGTTCTGGCTGGCAGCATCATCGTTCGTCAGCGCGGCACCAAGTTCCACGCTGGTGAGAACGTTGGTCTGGGCAAGGACCACACTCTGTTCGCTACCGCGAACGGTAAAGTGCAGTTCGAAGTTAAAGGTCCGCAGAATCGTAAGTACGTCAGCATCGTTGCTGAGTAATTACGGACCGCAAGGATCCGAAGCCCCGCCAACCTGGCGGGGCTTTTGTTTTTCTGATGAGTTTGACGAAAAAACGGCACGCGGATGAGCCGGCGCTGACAGCCCTCATCGGCCAGATGCGCCTCGCCCGAAGGGGCCCGTATCACTATAATTGCGTATCGGTTTTTCGAATTAAGGTGACGGTTACCTATGAAGTTTGTTGATGAAGTCCAGATTCGAGTCGATGCCGGTGACGGTGGTAACGGTTGTGTGAGCTTCCGCCGCGAGAAGTACATCCCGAACGGCGGCCCGGACGGCGGTGACGGCGGTGATGGTGGCGACGTGTATCTGGTGGCCGATGAAAACCTGAACACCCTGATCGACTACCGTTTCGAGCGCTTCCACGCCGCTGAGCGTGGCGAGAACGGCCAGAGTGCCAACTGTACCGGTCGTCGCGGCAAGGACAAGATCCTGCGCGTGCCGGTGGGAACCCGTGCCACCGATGAAGACACCGGCGAACTGCTGGGGGATTTGACCAGTCACGATCAGAAGCTGCTGGTTGCCAAGGGTGGCTTCCACGGCCTTGGCAACACCCGCTTCAAGAGCTCGGTCAACCGGGCGCCGCGCCAGAAGAGCAACGGCACCCCGGGTGAAGTGCGTACCCTGAGGCTGGAGCTGCTGCTGCTGGCGGATGTCGGCATGCTGGGTCTGCCCAACGCAGGCAAGTCCACCTTCATTCGCGCCGTTTCTGCGGCCCGTCCGAAAGTGGCAGACTACCCCTTCACCACCCTGGTACCGAACCTGGGTGTGGTACGTGGTGAGAACTCCCGCTCCTTCGTCATTGCCGACATTCCCGGCCTCATCGAAGGGGCTGCCGAGGGGGCAGGCCTGGGTATCCGCTTCCTCAAGCACCTGGAGCGTTGCCGCGTCCTGATCCACCTGGTGGACATCTGCCCGGTGGATGGCTCCGATCCGGCCGAGAACGCCGTGACCATCGTCCGGGAGCTGGAAAAATACAGTCCCGAGCTGGCGGGCAAGCCGCGCTGGCTGGTGTTCAACAAGATGGACCTGATCCTGGAGGAAGAGGCTCAGGAAGTGATGGACAGAGTCAAGGCAGCCCTCAACCACGAAGGTCCGGTCTACGCCATTACCGCCATCAGCAAGGAAGGCACCAAGAAGGTGTGCTACGACATCCTGGATCTGCTGGACACCATGCCCCGTCAGCTGGCGGAGGATGCCAGAGACGCCATCGAGAAGGTGGAGTTCAAGTGGGACGACTACCACAAGAACCAGCTTGCCAAGGCGGAAGCCGATGCCCTGGCGGCGTCCAAGGCCTTCGATGATGGCCTGGACGATGACGACTGGGACGATGAGGACGACGACGGCGTCGAAGTCATTTACGTTCGCGATTGAGCATCATGTTCGTGACAAGACCGGAGCCAGACAGGCTCCGGTTTTTTTTATGGGAGGATCGACGGGATCACCCTATAGATATATTTTTCATGTCTCTTATTGCCTGACAGTGGCTGCGGATTATACTGCGCACCTGAATGTAACCTGTATGAAACATTGTGCTAACCATTCAAATTGAATCGATATGCATGACTGTTTTGGTTTGTTCTTATGGATGGTTCGCCTGATAAAATATTTATGCTTGAAATGATCAATTAACGGCTTGTTTGTGCAGTTTTTTGGGTTATTCTTGCGCCCGTTTTCCGGGCGAGGGCATGAGTATGCAGGCGGCCCGGCTGAAGGAAAAGTCACATTTAAGGCTGTTTATATGTTGGAAAAGACCCTGGAAGCACCGGCAATCCGTACTCGCCGCAACGTGCTGATGTTTTTGATCCCGTCACTGATCGGGATCCTGCTGTTCATGACCCCGGTCATCTATGAGGGCAATGTCACCATTCCCGTCGCCGTGCTGGCGAAGCTGGTTCAAACGGTGTTTGCCGATCATCTGGTGGCCATGGTCAGCGCCATCATCACCACCACCATGCTGATGACCCTGATCGCCTGGCTGTTCAAACCGGCGATCCTGGTAAAACGGCCCTTCCTCAACAGCCTGTTCAACGTCTCCCCCTTCTGGGCGTGCGTGCGGGTGCTGGGCGGGGTCTTCGTGCTGTTGACCTTCTTTGAAGCCGGTCCCGAGGTACTGCGCTCAGGGGCGACCGGCGGCCTGGTGCTGCACGATCTGCTGCCGGTACTGTTCTCCGTCTTCATCTTTGCGGGTCTGCTGCTGCCCTTGCTGCTGGATTTCGGTCTGCTGGAGTTTGTCGGTACCATGATGACCCGCATCATGCGTCCGGTGTTCCGTCTGCCGGGTCGTTCTGCGGTGGACTGCTTCGCCTCCTGGCTCGGTGATGGCAGTGTCGGGATCCTGCTGACCAGTAAGCAGTATGAAGGCAAGTTCTACACCCAGCGGGAAGCGGCCGTCATCGGTACCACCTTCTCCGCCGTCTCCATCACCTTCTGTCTGGTGGTGATCTCCCAGGTGAAGCTGGAGCACATGTTCGTCCCCTTCTACCTGACCGTCTGCCTGGCCGGTGTGGTGGCCGCCATCGTGGTACCGCGCCTGCCGCCGCTCTCCTGGAAGAAGGATGTCTACAGCGACGGTACTCCCCTGTGCCGCAAGCAGGAGGCCATCCCCCATCAGCACAGCGTGCTGAGCTACGGCTACCATCGTGCCCTGACCAAGGCCGACAGCATGACGGATCTCAGCGCCGTGGCGCGTGAAGGGGTAAAAAACGCCCTGGACATGGTGTTTGGCGTGCTGCCGGTGGTGATGGCCGTCGGGACCTGTGCCCTGATGCTGGCGGAGCACACCCCGGTGTTCAACTGGCTGGGGGCGCCCTTCGTGCCTTTGCTCGAGCTGCTGCAACTGCCGGAGGCGGAAGCCGCTTCCAAGACCATCATGGTGGGCTTCGCCGACATGTTCATCCCGGCGG
The DNA here is from genome assembly GCF_002919855.1 of Aeromonas sp. ASNIH8. Lineage (NCBI taxonomy): Bacteria > Pseudomonadati > Pseudomonadota > Gammaproteobacteria > Aeromonadales > Aeromonadaceae > Aeromonas > Aeromonas sp. ASNIH8. The sequence continues at coordinate 69,914 of NZ_PQLN01000002.1, forward strand.
TGCTGGCCTCCACTATCGAGAGCGACATCACCCGCTTCGTGATCGCCGCCATGTCGGTCACCCAGCTCATCTACATGTCGGAAGTGGGCGCTCTGTTGCTGGGCAGCAAGATCCCGGTCAAGTTGTGGGAGCTGTTCGTCATCTTCCTGCTGCGCACCCTGGTCACCCTGCCGGTGATTGCCGGTGTGGCGCACCTGCTGTTCTAAGGGGCGCAGTGGAACGAAAAACGGTCAACCCGGGTTGACCGTTTTTTTTATGGGCGAGTGCCAGCGGAAGGTCAGTGTGATCCTGCCAGCAGTGCCTGGCATTCGACCTCGTCCAGCTGCTCGGGGGCGAGGAAGCGTCTGGCGTAGTCCCGCCAGATGCCGCTCTCGATGAAGAGGGCAAACAGGGCCGGGTCTATGTGCTGTTCCTGCACCATCTTCACCATGATGGCCAGGGACTGGGAGACCGTTTTGCCAGACTTGTAGGGGCGATCGCTCGCCGTCAGCGCCTCGAAGATGTCCGCAATGGCCATGATGCGGGCGGGAATGCTCATCTGCCCCCCTTGCAACTGGCGCGGATAGCCCGTGCCGTCCATCCGCTCGTGATGGCCCCCCGCAATCTCCGGCACCTTGCGCAAATGGCGGGGGAAAGGAAGCTTCTCCAGCATGCGTATGGTCTGGATGATGTGATCGTTGATCTTGTAGCGCTCCTCTTCGGTGAGGGTGCCGCGGCCGATGGCGAGGTTGTAGCGCTCCCCCCTGTTGTAGAGGTGGGTGGGCACCCGCACCTTGAAGCCCCATGAGTTGTGTCGGGCGAGATTGTCGTGCTCGGGGCGAGGGATGAGATGGACCGCCTTGTCGGCGAGCAGCGACTCTCGGCAGGGGAGGGGAGAGGGGGCCTCCTGGTGGCGCTTGCGCTCCTCCTGACTGATGCCGAGCCGATCGTCCAGAGTGCGCAACCAGGTGCGGCTGGCAATGGCATCCAGCCTGGCGATTTTCTCCGGCGCCATCCACTCGCCCCCCAGATTGCACTCGGCCACGAAGGCGAACTCCTGATCCAGGGTGTGCCAGAGGGGGGTTACAGCCTTGAGGGCGGCCTGCTGCCCGGATGGGGGCAGCAGGCCGCAGAGCGCCTCGATGTGGGCATCCCGCTTGAGCACCTCGAAGCGGGTGCGGATCTCGTGGATCCTGTCGTAGATGGTCTCGAGCTTGGTCGCCTTGTCCACCACGAACTCCGGGGTAGTGACCTTGCCGCAGTCGTGCAGCCAGCTCGCGATATGGATGGCCTCCCACTCCTCTTCGTTGAGTCGGAAATCGGCAAAGGGCCCCGTCTGCTGTGAGCAGGCAGCCTGGGTCAGCATCCTGGCCAGTTCCGGCACCCGCTGGCAGTGGCCGCCGGTGTAGGGGCTCTTGGCATCGATGGCACCGGCGATGAGCTCGATGAAGGCTTCCAGCAGCTGCTTCTGCTCCTCCAGCAGGCGCTGGTTTTCGATGGCGGAGGAGGAGGTGCCCGCCAGCGCTTCGATGAGGCTGATGCGCGAGGCCAGTTCGCGGGCCGAGCAGTCTGGCAGGATCAGCAGCAGGCAGCCGATCAGCTCCTGACGGTGGTTGTGAAGGGGTTCGACCAGCAGTTGGCAGGCACCGGGGAAGGGGCCCCAGTCGCTGAGGTAGCGGGCCCACTGTGCCTCGTCGAGGGGCAGGCAGAGGCGCTCCGTGTGGTAGAGACCGCCGAGCAGCGTCGCCTGCCACTGTACCTGTTCGCACGCCAGCGGCTGCCCCTGCCAGATGGCGTGAACGGCCTGCATCTCGCTCTCCTGGGCCAGGAAGAGGCAGCCGCCCTCGGCCTGGGCAGCCGCCACCGTCTCGTGCAGGATGCGGCTGAGCAATGAATCGAAGCGATGCTCTGCCGCCAGCGCCCGGCCCATGTTCATGAAATTGCCGAGGGTCAGGCGCATGCTGGACATGGCGCGGGCGAGGTCGTCAATTTCGCGGATCGCCGAATCCGGCCCCGGGCTTTCGCCAAAGTCGAAGTGCTGGATCCGCTCTGCCTCCCCGGTCAATACCAGCAAGGGAGCGGCAGTGCGCCGGGCGGCCAGCCAGATGACGGGCAGCAGGAGCAGCAGACCGGCAAGGGCCCAGGCGAGATTGTGCAGCGCATCCTGGCGCGCCGGGGCGGTGAGCACCTCGGTGGGCACCAGGAGGGCGAGATAAAACGGAGACTCTTACCCGAGGGAGGAGAGGTTGACCAGCCACTCCTGACTCTGAACCGTTGCCAGGGTCAGCTCGGCGGGGTGATGCAGCAGGGTAGGCCGCGCAGCCATCTCCTGTTGCAGCCTGGTGAGAATGGGGTGATTGAGGGCCGACAGCATGGGCAGGCGGCTCAGTTGCTCGAAGCTTGGGAGGCGCTCGGGATCCGTGGCCAGCAGGGTCCCGACCTCGTCAAACAGCACCAACTGGCTGTGACCGGGCAGGGGCAACTCGCCGATGAGGGAAGAGAGCCCCTCCATGCCCGCATCGAGTCCGATCACCGCCCGGCGATCGTCGCTCTCCACCGCCAGTGTCATGCCTGGCTCCCGGGTAGTGAAGAAGAGGTAGGGGTGGGTCACTATGATGCCGGTGTTCCAGCGCGCCTCCTTGTACCAGCCCCGATCTCGCGGATCGAAACGGTAATCCGGCATGGGGCGCCGCTCCAGCAGCCGCAGCCGCTGGTCGAAATAGAGGAACTCTCCCTGTCCCTGATGCAGGCTCTGGACCAGCAGGCGGCTCTCGGGCGGAGGCGCCTCCAACGCCCCTCTCGCCCGTTCGGTCAGCTTGCGTACCAGAAAGAAATCGCCGTCCTCGTAACCGGCATAGATGGCGCCGTAACTGGTGCTGTTGGCCAGTACTTCTGCCAGCTGGGGCAGGAAGGCTAGCCGCGTCTCCAGCCCTGTCATGGCGGACAGCTGGCCGCTGCGCAGCAGATTCAGGGACATGCGGGCCGGTCGCTGGTTCAGCTTGATGGCGAGGGCAAGCTGCTCCCGGTATTGCTGGAAGCTCTGACGTTCGTGCTCCAGCCCCTGCTGCATGCCCTGCTGGAACTGCAGCACGATGAGGGCGCCCCCCAGCAAGGAGAAGAGCAGGATGAAAAGGGTGGCAATGTATACGTAAAAGGGTCTGCGACTGAGACTTGCGTTTGTCATGGACGGATCCTTGTCCCCTGGCGATCGCCGTATTGGTCACCTAACAGTGTGCTTGCTGGATGACAAAAAGCCTAGGACTCGATCTTGCGCTCTTCAGCCCCAAATCAACAGCCGGCCTTCGCGCTGCGTCTTTGCCCCTGTGGTGAGATGATTCGTTCAGATATCTCGTGCTACATTGCTCCCCTGATAAACGCCCTGTGAACCAATGGAGTGTCCCATGTCTGTCGTCCCCTATTCCGTGCTGGATCTGGTGCCCGTTCCCGAAGGTGGTCTGCCGGCCGAGTCGTTTCGCCACTCGCTGGATCTGGCTCGCCATGCGGAGCGCTGGGGTTACCATCGCTACTGGCTGGCGGAGCACCACAACATGCCGGGCATTGCCAGCGCCGCCACAGCGGTGCTGATTGGCCACCTGGCCGGGGGCACCACGACGTTGCGGCTCGGGGCTGGCGGCATCATGTTGCCGAACCACTCCCCCCTGGTCATTGCGGAGCAGTTCGGCACGCTGAGTTCCCTCTATCCGGATCGCATCGATCTCGGCCTGGGCCGCGCCCCTGGCAGCGATCAGCGCACCATGCAGGCGCTTCGCCGCCAGCGCAGCGGCGAGGTGGATGACTTCCCGGCGGATGTGCGCGAACTGATGAGTTATTTTGGCGACGAGGTCGCTGCCGTGCAGGCGGTGCCGGGTCAGGGACTCCATGTGCCCATCTGGTTGCTGGGCTCCAGCCTCTACAGTGCCCAACTGGCTGCGGCCATGGGGCTGCCGTTCGGCTTTGCCTCCCACTTTGCTCCCGCCATGTTGCTGCAGGCGCTGGAGATCTACCGTACCCAATACCGTCCCTCTGCCCGTTGGCCCAAACCCCATGCGGTGGTGTGCGTCAATCTGATCGCCGCCGACACCGATCGTGAGGCCCGCTTCCTGTTCACCACCCTGCAGCAGCAGTTCCTGCGTCTCTACCGGGGGGATGCCGGCAAGCTGCCACTGCCGGTGCAGACGCTGGGGGATGAGTGGTCTCCCCGCGAATTGATGGCGATGGAGCAGACTCTGGCTCGCTCCCTGGTGGGGGAGCCGGATCGGGTACGCCACGGCCTCAAGGCTCTGCTGGCAGAGACCGGAGCGGACGAGCTGATGTTCAACGGTCCCATCGTCGATCATCAGGCGCGCCTGCGCTCCTTCGAGATTGGTGCCGAGTTGATGCAGGGGTTGTAACCCCCCGTGACGTCTGGCCGCCAGCGGCACGCCAAGCCTGGTTGCTCGGGGCGAAAGAGCCACGATTGCGTGGTAGTAAGTTTATGATTTTTAAAGGAAGTCAGGTGAGTGTCGGCCATCTGTCGTGTCGCCTCTCATGCCCTTTCCCTATGCTGGCCCTGTCAATCACCACAAGGAGCGCAAGATGATCGTCAGGAAGTTGAGATTGCAACGGGGATGGTCCCAGGAACAGCTGGCGACCCTCACTGGCCTGAGCGTTCGCACCATTCAGCGAGTAGAGCAGGGACAACAACCCGGACTGGAATCCCTCAAGGCCCTGGCCGCCGTCTTCGAGCTCGATGTGACCCAACTGCAGGAGAGCGAGATGAAAGGGAATGAGGGCGAAGATCGGGGACGCGTGCAGGTGGCGCGGGATGAGCGGGAGGCGATGAAGTTCGTGGAGGGGCTCAGGGGCTTCTACGGCCACCTCATGAGCTATGTGCTGGTGATAGGGGGGCTGTTTGTCATCAACTACCTGAGCAACCCGGACTATATCTGGGCCTGGTGGCCCATGCTGGGCTGGGGGCTGGGGCTGGCTTCCCACGCTATCAACCTGTTCCAGCCCTTCAAGCTGTTTGGCCCGGAATGGGAGCGGCGCCAGGTCGAGAAACGGCTGGGGCGCAGGCTCTGATCCGCTCATCATGAAAAAACGGGCCCGGCATTGCCGGGCCCGTTCTGTTTTCAGCTCCATTTGGTGGTGGAGGGCATTGCTGTCCTCTCAACGGCGGATCATTCCCATGTTCCGCAAAGAGCCGCTCTACTTGGCATAGGCCGGGCAGGGGGTGGCGATCAGGGCGTCGTCCTCGTAGCGCCACAGGGTGAGGCTGTTGCCCCAGACGCACCCGGTGTCGAGTCCCTTGATATCGGATTTGCCGGTGTTGCCCATCAGGGCCGCCCAGTGGCCGAAGACCAGGATGGGGTCATCCACATGGTGCTCGCGCTGCTCGAACCAGGGGCGCAGGCCCGGGGTCGATTCGGTGGGGCCCTTCTTGCATTTGAAGTCGAGGCGTCCGTCGAAGTAGCAAAAGCGCATCCGGGTGAAGCTGTTGATGATGTAGCGGTAACGTTCTATGCCCAGCAGGTTGTCGTTCCAGCTGTCGGGCTGATCGCCATACATGTTGTGCAGCAGCCAGCTGTACTGATCCCCGCGCAGCAGGCTCTCCACCTCCCGGGCACAACTGCGGGCGGTGTGGGCGTCCCAGGCGGGGGAGAGGCCCGCATGCACCATCATGATGGGCAGGTCGGGGTGTTCTGCCAGCAGGGGACGGTGACGCAGCCACTCCAGCAGCTCGTCCCGATCCGGCGCCTCCATCAGCGCCTGCAGCTTGTCTTTCTTCTTGAGCGGGGCGACCCCGTGGGCCACCGCCAGCAGGTGCAGGTCGTGGTTGCCGAGCACGGTGACGGCCTGCTGCCCCAGTGATTTGACGAAACGCAGGGTGTTGAGGGAGTCCGGCCCCCGGGCGACGAGATCGCCGCACAGCCAGAGCGTGTCGTTATCGAAGTCGAACTCGGCAAGATCCAGCAGACGGCGCAAATCGTCGTAGCAGCCCTGGATATCACCGACGAAACAGTTCGCCATGAAACCTCAGTTGATTATGTTGGGGACGGCCAGCGTGAAGGGGGCGATGGGGGCTTCGAATTGTTGCCCCGATTCATCCTGCAGGATGTAGCTGCCTTCCATCACGCCAAGCGGTGTGGCGAGGGGAACGCCACTCTGGTAGGAAAAGGTCTCGCCGGGGGCGATCAGGGGTTGTTCACCGACCACGCCGGGACCTTCCACTTCCAGCATCTTGCCATTGGCATCCGTAATGAGCCAGCGTCGATGCAGCAGTTGCACCGTGCCCGGACCCAGGTTCTCAATCTCGATGCGATAGAGAAAATGGTAGGGATCTGCGGTTCCCGCCACATAGCTTGGGTGGGGGCGGACCACTATCCGGGCTTGGGTCATGGGATCAGGCCTGTTGCTGGTCGGCCAGCCAGTTGGCGATCGTGACGAACTGCTCGAGGGAGAGATTCTCCGGGCGCAGGTTGCCATCGATGCCAAGCTCGGTCAGCTGGGCGTCGGTGATGAAGTTGGAGAAGCTGTTGCGAATGGTCTTGCGACGCTGGCCGAAGCCTTCGGTGCAGACCCGGTTCAGGCAACGAATGTCTTTCGCGACGATAGTCGGGTTCTTGTGCGGGATCAGACGCACCACGGCGGAATCCACCTTCGGCGCCGGCTTGAAGGCGCCCGGACCCACTTCCAGCACCGGCACTACCTGACAGTAGTACTGGGTCATCACGCTCAGACGGCCATAGGCCTTGCTGCCCGGGCCGGCGGCCAGACGCAGTACCACTTCCTTTTGCAGCATGAAGTGCATGTCCTCCACCCGGTCGGCAAATTCGCACAGGTGGAAGATGAGGGGGGTGGAGATGTTGTAGGGCAGGTTGCCGAAGATGCGCAGCGGCCCCTTGCCTTCCCCCATCAGGGTGCTGAAGTCAAAGCGCATGGCATCGGCTTCGATGACGGTCAGCTTCTCTTTCAGGGTGGGGTGTTCGCGCAGACGTGCGGCAAGATCCCGGTCCAGCTCGACCACGGTCATCTTGTCCATCTGGGCGGCGACCGGCTCGGTGAGCGCGGCCAGACCCGGGCCTATCTCCACCAGATTCTGACCCGGTTGCGGGTTGATGGCGGCCACTATCTGGTCGATCACATACCGGTCGTGCAAGAAGTTCTGACCGAAACGCTTACGGGCCGTGTGGCCCATGTGCACCTTACTGCTCATATCTTTTTTTCTCTACCATCTGGATGGCGTGGTTGATCGCGGTGGTGAGGCTGCCGGGGTCTGCCAGGTTCTTGCCTGCCAGATCCAGCGCGGTGCCGTGGTCCACCGAGGTACGGATGAAGGGAAGTCCGAGGGTGATGTTGACCGAGTTGCCAAAGCCCTTGTACTTGAGCACGGGCAGCCCCTGATCGTGGTACATGGCGAGTACCGCATCCGCATCCTTGAGGTATTTGTCCTGGAACAGGGTATCGGCCGGCAGCGGGCCGACCAGATCGATCCCTTCCTGGCGCAGGGCGGCCAGGGCGGGTTCGATGACATCGATCTCTTCACGGCCCAGATGACCCCCTTCCCCGGCATGGGGATTGAGGCCGCAGACATAGATCCGGGGCTGTTCGATGCCGAACTTGCGCTTGAGATCCGCATCCAGGATGCGGATCACCTTGCCAAGGCGATCCTCGGTGATGGCCTTGGCCACATAGGCAAGGGGAATATGGGTGGTCGCGAGGGCCACTCTCAGCCCTTCGGTGGCCAGCAGCATCACCACATCGGCGGTGTCGGACTGCTGGGCGAAGAACTCGGTGTGACCGCTGAACGAGACGCCCGCCTGGTTGATGATCCCCTTGTGCACCGGCCCGGTCACCACGGCGGCGAATTCGCCGCTCAGGTTGCCGTCGCAGGCGCGCTGCAAGGTGGCCAGCACATAGGCGCCGTTGCCCTCATCCAGCTTGCCTGGCACCACGGGGGCGCCGAGCGGCACGGGGCAGACGGTCAGAGTCCCCGCTCGCTGCGGACGGGTGGGGGCGCTTTCGTCATAGGGTTCAAGCTCGACGGGCAGCCCCAGCAGGGCGGCCCGTTCGCGCAACAGGGCGGGATCGGCAATCACCACCAGCTGATGGGGCCAGGCCCGCTGGGCAATCTGCAGGACCAGATCCGGACCGATCCCGGCCGGTTCACCCGGGGTGATGGCAAGCCGGTGGCAGCTCAGCTGTGCCTCGGCGTGCCCTGGATGCGCCTTGTTCATCTGCTTGTCGCCCATCAATTGGGTTCGATCTGGATGTAGGCTTCGTCGCGCAGCTCATCCAGCCAGGCCTGGGACTCTTCGGTGAAGCGGCGGTTGAAGATAAGCTGATAGGCGCGCTGCTCCTGGGCCTTGCCGGTGGCGTCCTGGCTGCGGCGATCTTCCAGTTGCACTATGTGCCAGCCGTGGCTGGTGCGGAAGGGTTCGCTGATCTGGCCCGGTTGCAGGCGGTTGACCATGTCGCGGAACTCCGGCACATAGACGTTGGGATCGGACCAGCCCAGCTCGCCACCCTGCACCGCAGAGCCCGGGTCTTCGGAGTACTTCTCCGCCATGCTGGCGAAGCTCGCCTTGCCGCTCTTGATGTCGTGCAGGATGCCGTCCAGGGTGCCCTTGGCCTTCTCCTCGCTCAGGATGATGGAGGGCTTGATCAGGATGTGGCGCGCCTTGACCTCGGTCTGCATGACCTGTTGCTGACCCTTGGTGTCGAAGATCTTGATGATGTGCAGACCGGCGCCGGAGCGCAGCGGGCCGACGATGTCACCCTTGCCGGCCCCTTGCACGGCTTCCGCCATCAGGGTGGGCATCTCCTGCGGGCTCAACCAGCCCCAGTCACCCCCTTCCAGCGCCTTGGGACCGTTACTCTCGGCAATGGCCAGCTTGCGGAAGTCGGCCCCCTCTTTCAGGGACGCCAGAATGCGCTCGATCTTGGCCTTGGCTGCGTTGAGCTGCTCGGCATTCGGGTTGTCCGGCAGCGCGACCTGGATATGGCCGATATGATATGACGTCTGCTGCTGGCCCTGTTTGCTCAGGGCCTCGACCACCTGCTTGACCTCCTGATCGGAGATGTTGATGCGACGGCGGACCTGGCTGCGGCGCACCTCGTTCATCAGGATCTCGCGGCGCACCTCCTCACGGTACTGGGCGTAGGTCAGGCCTTCCCGCTCCAGTTGGGCGCGCAGTTGCTCCAGGTTCATCTTGTTGTCGGCGGCGATGCTCTGAATGGCCTGTTCCAGCTGGGTGTCACTGATCTTGAGCCCCTGGCGCTCCGCCAGTTGCAGTTGCAGGCTCTCCTGGATCAGGCGATCCAGTGCCTGCTTGCGCAGGGTGACGTCATCGGGCAGGGACTGGCCGCTCTCCTGGGCAGAGGCCTTGACCTTTTGCACCAGGGCCTCCTGCTGACTGGCCAGCACCACATCCTTGTTGACCACGGCCAGCACCTTGTCCATCAGCTCGGGGGCGGCGAGGGCTCCCTGGCTCATGACTCCGAACAGGCCTGCGGTCAGCAGGGAAATCAACGTCTTCTTCATATCCATCTCTCAAGGCGTTTGCCAGACCGGTTACTGGTCTCGCAGGTTAAACGGACGAATGTAAGGCAGTGCTTCGGTGTCCAGGGAAGTGCCCTTGGAGCCGGTACCCACGCTACCCAATCCTTTCATTTCAAATTGAATGCCGAAACTGCGCTCGGCAGTGGATGTATTGTTCACGTTATCTGGCGTGTTGACCCATTCCAGGTTGAAGTTGATGCTCCAGCAGCAGGAGTCGTATTTCAGGCCCACTTTACGATCAGACTTCACGCTCTGATTGAGCTCTTTGTAGTAACCCCCGTAGAGGTGCCAGCGATCGTCCAGCGGGGTGGTCAGCAGCAGGCCGATCTGGTTGAGATCGGTAACCTCGTTATTGGTGTTAGGCACAATGTTGGCATCCCGCACGAAGCGATGGTTCAACTGGCTGATCAACTTCTCGTGACGGTACTCCAGGGCGCTGTTGGCAGAGCTTATCTGGCGCTGTTCCATATCATATTGTGCCCCCGCATGGGCATACCACTGCTCGTTGATCTTGGCGTCACCCTCGAACGACAGCGGGGAGCGGGTATTGGTGCTCAGCTCATCGCTGCTGTAAAGCTTGACCCTGGGCGCCACGAAGTCGAAGGCTTGGGCAACGGCCAACCGGATTCGTTCATCCCCGGCCGGATCATAAATGCGGGTGGTGACCCCCAAGGAGAGCCGGTTGGAGTCGCTGATGCGGTCCAGACCGGCGAAGCGGCGATCGCTGAAGAGGCTGTAGTAGTCCTGGCGCATGGTGGTGGAGTCATAGACACCGATGTTGTCCTGATCCTTGTAGGGCACATAGAGGTACTGGAATTCAGGCTCCAGGGTCTGGTTGGCTCCCTCACCAAACCACTGCTGATCCCGCTCGAAGGTCATGCCGCCCTTGAGACGGAACGAGGGCAGTACCCGGGTGATGGCCCCCTCTTCCAGAGTGACATTTTCTTGTTTCCCGGTTCTGGTATTGATGCCTTTTGACGTTGGATCAAATTTGTCACGGAATGCCTGGCTCATGTTGTCCGGTACCGTCTGGTCGTAACGGGTGTACATCAGCTTGTATTGGCTGTCGAGGAAGTAGCCCGCTTCGTCAACGAGGGGGATGGTCAGGGTGGGGGCCGTGTAGACCCGGGTGCCGGTGTAGGCTTCACCCTTGTTCTGCTCGATGGCCTGATCGTTGTTGTAGCCGAAGTTGGTCAGCTCGGTATTCCAGGCCAGATCGTACCAGCTGCCCTGCTGGTAGTAGTTGTGGTTGATGCGCGGCATCAGCTCGTGGGGCTGCTGGGCGCTGGCCAGCAGGATCTGGTAGGTCCGTACCTCGGCATCGAGGTTCCAGTTCTGCTGGTAGTAACCTGCCTTCAGGGATTGCTGCAACTGGTTGTCGACCTGGGTCCCCACCTTGGGGGTGAAGTCGTTGAAGTAGTTGTAGTCCTGGTCCCGTACCTTGGTGTAGTCCACCGACACCCGCATGGCGTTGTCCATGAACATGGAGGTGTGGCGGGCGCTCAGCAGGTAACGGTGACCGTCAGAGAGATGCTGATTGAGGTTGGCCGTCTCGTCGTACTGCTTGTCGTCCGCCAGGTTCTCGAAGTAGAGACTCCCCACGTGGGCCGGGTCCGGCATGTAGCGGAACTCGACCTGTTCCATCAGGCCCCGTCTGTCCATGAAGCGGGAGGTGATGGTGGCATCGTAGTTGGGGGCGATGTTCCAGTAGAACGGCTGGGTGATGTCCATGCCGTTCTTGGAGCTTTGGGTATAGCCCGGGTAGAGCAGACCGGTCTTGCGCTCATCCTTGATGGGGAAGTTGATATAGGGGAAGTAGAAGACCGGATAGTCATAGAGCCAGAGGCTGGCGTTCCAGGCCTCCCCGAATACCTCGGACTGATCGATGTCGATGCTGCCGGCCTTCAGGGTCCAGGCCTCCTGGCCCGGTGGGCAGGTGGTGTACTGGGCCCCTTCCAGAGTGATGTTCTGGTTGTTGTTGGTCATGGTCAGCTTTTCGGCGAAGCCGCGCACCGGTGAGCCATGGACCTGATACTTGCCCTCTTCCAGCTCGGAGTTCTTGGTGTCCAGGTTGGATTTCAGGGTCTTGTCGCTGGTGACCGTGATCTGGCCATCGTTGTAATAGATGTTGCCGATGGCGATGACATCCCGGCTCTTCTGGTCGAGCTGGGCATAGTCGGAGTCGAACTTGCGCACGCCCTGGCGCACCTTGACGTCACCCTCGTAGACGGCGGTACCGCCCTGCTTGGCCTCCAGGCGATCGGCATCCACCTCGACGGGCTGGGCATTGGCGTCCTGGCCCGCAGTGGGCTTCTCTATCTTGGGGACATAGTCATAGCAGAGGCTGTCGAGGATCCCGGTAGCGGGTGGCGCATTGAGTGGCGCTGCCTGGGCCATGAGCGGGCTCAGGGCAGGAACAAGGCTGATGGTCAGGGCGATGGGACAGGAGTATCCCAGTGTCCATTTTGTCATGTGAAAGGCTCGCGCAATCCGTAGTAAAAACGGTGGATTCAGGGCATGCATTTTATGTCAGGATCCATCGAGTTGACATTGCATGTCATTGCTTTATGTTAGCCGGCAATGATAAAGCATTATTGCGGCCAGGGCTAACAGCCAAGTGCTGCTTTCCAATTTGGTTCCCGACTCATGCACGATCGCGCTTCCCTGCTTTTGCAATGGGCTCGCCGGATTTCCGGTGACGCCAACCTCTCGTTGACGCTTATTTCCGGTGACGCCAGTTTCCGCCGCTACTTCCGGGGCGGCGGTCTGGTGTGGGTGGATGCTAATCCGAAAACCGAAAAAAATCATGAATTCGTTCGCAATGCCACCGCCCTGCACGATGCGGGGCTGCTGGCCCCCGAGGTAAAGGGGGTCGACTACGAGCAGGGATTGCTGGCGGTGACGGACCTGGGGGATACCCAGCTTATCGGCTGCCTGAACGAAGCGAGCGTACTGGCCTGGTATGGCAAGGCTATCGCCCTGCTGCCAAGGCTCGGCACTGTGGCGCTCGAGCTCGAGCCCTTCGATGAGGCCTTCATGGCCCGCGAAAATGCCATCTTCCCCGAGTGGTTGCTGGGACATCACCTACAACTGACCCTGAGCGATGAAGAGCTGCAGTTGCTGGCGGAGACCTTCGCCTGCCTCACGGCGAGCAACCAGGCCCAGCCACAAGGAGTGATGCACCGGGACTTCCACAGCCGCAACCTGATGGTGTGCGGCGGGATGAACCCGAAGGAGAGCGACCTCGCCCTTATCGACTTCCAGGACATGGTCATCGGGCCGCTGAGCTATGACCTGGTTTCCCTGCTGAAAGACTGCTACGTGCGCTGGCCGGACGCGGTGATCGAGCAGGGCATGCGACTTGGCTTCGACACCCTGCAAGGGGCCGGCCTGCTCGGCAATCTGGACTATGCCGCGTTTCGTCGCGCAGCCGATCTCACCGGCATGCAGCGCCATCTCAAGGCGGCGGGTCTCTTCACCCGCCTCTATCACCGCGATGGCAAGGCCGGCTACCTCAAGGACATTCCCCGTACCCTCGGCTATGTGGTCGATGTTTGTCGCAGCCATGGCGCCGCCTATCCGGTGCTGGCCCGCTTCGGCCAGTGGCTGGAGCAGGTGGTGCTGCCGGGATTGGCGCGCACCGGGGTGACACCATGAAGGCGATGATCCTGGCCGCGGGGCGGGGGGAGCGGATGCGCCCGCTCACCGATCTGCTGCCCAAGCCGCTGCTGGCGGCGGGGGGCAAGCCGCTCATCGTGCACCACATCGAGAAGCTGGCTGCTGCCGGGGTGACCCAGCTTGTGATCAACCACGCCTGGCTCGGACACAAGCTGGTGGCGGCCCTCGGCGATGGCAGTGCGCTCGGGGTATCCATCCACTGGTCGGCCGAAGAGAGCGCGCTCGAGACTGCCGGCGGCATCGTGCAGGCGCTGCCCCTGCTGGGCAGCGAACCCTTTCTGGTGATCAACGGCGATACCTGGCTCGACCTGGATTATCGCGCTCTGGTGAGCCAGCCGCTTGGGGAGGATCTCGCCCACCTCTGGCTGGTACCCAACCCTCCCCAGCATCCGCAAGGGGACTTCTCCCTGCAAGCGGGTCGGGTGCTGGACACCCCGGCCCTCACCTTCAGCGGCGTCGGTCTCTATCACCCCGCTGCCTTTGCTGGCTTGCCCTGCGGGGCGCGCAAGCTGGCCCCCCTGCTGCGCGACTGGATGGCGCAGGGACGGGTGGGTGGCAGCCTGCTGGCAGGCGAGTGGCGCGACATCGGCACCGTCGATCGGCTGCGCGAGCTGGACGAGAAACTGCTCGCCGGCACCCATTAACATCACGAGGTCTTGAACCATGCGTATTTGGGGCAAGGTGCTTGGCACCTTCTTCGGTTTTCTGCTCGGCAACATCTTCGGTGCGCTGCTGGGCCTGTGGATCGGCCATCGCTTCGATCGGGGCATGGGGATCCGCGGGGCCTTCCAGCGGGCACCCAGCCAGCAGCAACAGGCCGTCTTCTTCCATGCCACCTTCGCCGTCATGGGCCACATCGCCAAGGCGAGCGGCCAGGTCACCGAGCACGAAATACGGGTCGCGTCCAACCTGATGGACAGGATGCGGCTGGCCGGAGAGCAGCGGGTACGGGCTCAGGAGTCGTTCCGCCTTGGCAAGGAGGCGGACTTCCCCCTGCGCGAGACCCTGGCGGAGTTTCGCCAGGCGAGCCTGGGGCAGCGCGACATCCTGCGCTTCTTCCTCGAGGTCCAGCTGCAGGCCGCCTTCGCCGACGGTCAGGTGGAGGCGAACGAGCGGGCCATCCTGCAAACCATCGCCGACGAGCTGGGGTTCAGTCGCATCGAGCTGGCCCGCATTCTGGCCATGGCCGAGGCCCAGATGAACTTCTTCCACCGTCAGCAACAGCAGGGCGGTGGCCAGGGGCAGCAATACCGTCAGGAGCCCCCCTCCCGGGATCGCCTCAAGGATGCCTATCAGTTGCTCGGGGTGAACGAGAGCGACAGCGATCAGGAGATCAAGCGTGCCTATCGCAAGGAGATGAGCAAGCATCACCCTGACAAGCTGGCCGCCAAGGGATTGCCCCCCGAGATGATGGAGATGGCCAAGGAGAAGACCCAGGAGATCCAGCAGGCCTGGGAGTGGATCCGTGAGGCCCGCGGCATTCGCTGAGCCCTGATCCCGCCATAAAAAAATGCCCGTCGATGACGGGCATTTTTGTTTTCAGAGTCTGGTTTTTCTTTTCATGGAAGAAAAATCAGTGGGCATCGACCCAGACAAACTTGAGGACGAAGAGCAGGGCCACCACCAGCACGCAGGGGTTGATCTCTCGCCAGCGGCCGGTGCCCGCCTTCATCACGCAGTAGGAGATGAAGCCCACGGCGATCCCCTCGGTGATGGAGAAGCTGAACGGCATCATCACCGCGGTCATGAAGGCCGGCACCGCTTCGGTCAGGTCTTCCCACTTTACCCGGGTCAGCTCGGAGCACATCAGCACGCCCACGTAGATGAGAGCCCCCGCCGCGGCATACGCCGGTACCATGGCGGCGACCGGAGAGAAGAAGATGGCCAGCAGGAACAGGATGCCCACCACGATGGCGGTCAGGCCGGTGCGACCGCCGACGGCGACGCCGGAGCTGCTCTCGATGTAGGCCGTCACGGACGAGGTCCCCATGAAAGCGCCGCCGACGGAGCTGACGCTGTCCACCACCAGGGCCTGCTTCATGCGCGGGAAGTGCCCCTTGTCATCCGCCAGCTTGGCGCGGTTGGTCACGCCGATCAGGGTGCCGGAAGAGTCGAACAGGTTGACCAGCATAAAGGAGAAGATGATCCCGGCGAGGCTGATGTCCAGCGATCCCATCAGATCCAGCTGGCCGAAGACCGGGGCAATGCTCGGCGGCACGGAGACGAAGCCCTTGAAGGTGACGTCGCCGAACAGCCAGCCCAGGGTGGTGGTGACGACGATGGCGATCAACACGGCTGAGTGGACGCCGCGGGCGGAGAAGATGCAGATGAGGAAGAAGCCGAGCAGCCCCAGCAGGCAGGGCAGGGAGGTGAGGTTGCCCACGGTCACCATGGTGGCGGGGCTCGCGACCACGATGCCGGCATTGTGCAGGCCGAGCAGGGCGATGAGCAGACCGATGCCGGCGGTGATGCCGACCCGAAGTGTCAGGGGAATGTTGGCGATGAGCCAGTAGCGTACCCGCAGCAGGGTCAGGATCAGCAGGCCCAGCGCACCCCAGAAGATGGTGCCCATGCCCACTTGCCAAGAGTAGCCCATGCCGGCCACCACCACGAAGGCGAAGAAGGCGTTGAGGCCCATGGCGGGAGCCAGGGCGATGGGCAGGTTCGCCAGCAGACCCATCAGGATGCTGCCGATGCCGGCGATGAGGCAGGTGGTAACGAACACGGCCTGGGTGTCCATGCCTGCCGCAGAGAGGATCTGCGGGTTGACGAAGACGATGTAGACCATGGTCAGGAAGGTGGTGATGCCGGCGATCACCTCGGTGCGGGCCGTGGTGCCATGACCGCGCAGGGCAAACAGGCGCTCGAGCAATCCATGCCCGGCAGCCGGGCTGGCGGTCTGCCCGGTAGCGTGATGTGGTTGATTCATGTTGGATTCCAATGGGTGACGTGAAATAGGCAGCAGGGGGCCCGGCCCATCCATGCGGGGCGACGGACCCTGATTCTGGCGGTGAAGTGACCAGACTCGTACTGATACCGTGACAGCGCGCACATTTTCACACAGGCGGCCAGGTTTACAAACCCCGGATGTGCGAGGCGGATCAATGAATAGAGTAAAAATTCAAACGTTTTCCCTCAGAGGCAGGAGAAAGGGGACCAATAGAGCCCCGTTTCCACATCGGGATCAACGGTTTTTCTGGTAGCGTTCGATAAGCTGGCTCAGCACGGCATCGCTCTGCTCCAGCAAGGGATCGAGGGTCAACCCCATGCGTTGCAGCAGCAGGGTGGCCTGGGTTTCGCTCAAGGGGCGGCTATCGAGGAAATAGGCCTGCTCGGCCAGTTGCTTGTCATGGCGGGGCAGCAGTACCCAGTGCACCCGTCGGGGTTCGATGGCGGCGAGGATCCGGTTGGCGGCCGCGCAGAAGGTATCGATGTGCTGCTTGCCATCCGGCCCCAGGCAGCCGGGTTCGAGCCGGATCTGGATGGTGAGTCTGGTGGTGGAGGCTTGGGTCATGGGTCGCTATCGCTGGGGTAGAGGTGGAGATTGTAAGTCAGAAGAGGCAAAAAAGGGGAGCCTCGGCTCCCCTTGTGACGTCATGCCTGGCGGCGCGGCTGTTGCCTCGCCTTACTTGGCGATGCGCTTGTACTTGGCGCGGCGCGGCTGGATAGCCTCGGCACCGTAGGTCTTCTTCTTCCACTCTTCGTATTCGGTGAAGTTGCCTTCAAAGAATTCGATCTTGCCCTCGTCCTGGTAGTCGAGGATGTGGGTGGCGATGCGGTCGAGGAACCAGCGGTCGTGGGAGATGACCATGGCACAGCCGGGGAACTCCAGCAGAGCGTTCTCCAGGGCGCGCAGGGTTTCGATGTCCAGATCGTTGGTCGGTTCATCCAGTAGCAGCACGTTGCCGCCGGTCTGCAGCAGCTTGGCCAGGTGCAGACGACCGCGCTCGCCACCGGAGAGCTCGCCAACCCGCTTCTGCTGGTCGGAACCCTTGAAGTTGAAGCGGCCGATATAGGCACGGCTCGGGAACTCGTAGTTGCCGATGCGCAGGATATCCTGGCCGTCGGCGACTTCCTCGAACACCGTCTTCTTGTCGTTCATCTGGTCGCGGAACTGATCCACCGAGGCCAGCACCACGGTGTCACCCAGGGTGATGGAACCGGAGTCCGGCTGCTCCTGACCCGACATCATGCGGAACAGGGTCGATTTACCGGCACCGTTCGGGCCAATGATGCCGACGATGGCGCCCTTCGGAATGGAGAAGGAGAGATCGTCGATCAGCTGGCGGTCGCCATAGGACTTGCAGAGGTTGGCCACCTCGACCACCTTGTCGCCGAGGCGGGGTCCGGGCGGAATGAACAGCTCGTTGGTCTCGTTGCGCTTCTGGTAGTCGTTGGTGTTGAGCTCCTCGAAGCGAGCCATACGGGCCTTGGACTTGGCCTGACGGCCCTTGGGGTTCTGGCGAACCCACTCCAGCTCCTTCTCGATGGACTTGCGACGGGCCGCTTCGGAACTCGCTTCCTGGGCCAGACGGGCGTCTTTCTGCTCCAGCCAGGAGGAGTAGTTGCCTTCCCAGGGGATGCCCTCGCCACGGTCCAGCTCCAGGATCCAGCCCGCCACGTTGTCGAGGAAGTAGCGGTCGTGGGTGATGGCCACGACAGTGCCCTCGTAGTCGTGCAGGAAGCGCTCCAGCCAGGCCACGGATTCCGCATCCAGGTGGTTGGTCGGTTCGTCCAGCAGCAGCATGTCCGGCTTTTCCAGCAACAGGCGGCACAGGGCCACGCGGCGGCGTTCACCCCCGGAGAGGTGCTTGATCTGGGCATCCCAGGCCGGCAGGCGCAGGGCGTCGGCCGCGCGCTCCAGCTGGTTTTCCATGTTGTGGCCGCCCTGGGCGGCGATGATGGCCTCCAGCTCGCCCTGCTCGCGGGCCAGCTTGTCGAAGTCGGCATCCGGATCGGCGTAGGCCGCATAGACCTCGTCGAGGCGCGCCATGGCGCGTTTCACCTCGCCCACCGCCTCTTCGACCGCCTCGCGCACCGTCTGCTCCGGATCCAGCTTGGGCTCCTGGGGCAGGTAGCCGATCTTGATGCCGGGCTGCGGGCGGGCTTCCCCTTCGATCTCGGTGTCGATCCCGGCCATGATGCGCAGCAGGGTGGATTTACCGGCGCCGTTCAGACCCAGCACGCCTATCTTGGCGCCCGGGAAGAAGGAGAGGGAGATGTTCTTGAGAATATGACGCTTGGGCGGCACTACCTTGCCGACCCTGTTCATGGTGTAAATAAATTGAGCCATTGGCTAATTCTCTTTAATTTACAGGTTGTTATTGTGTTGCTTTGAAATCTTGGGGCTGTATTGGGGCCAAATCAGAAAAGCTGGCCCCAAGCCTGCCCCAAACCCTGTCCGCTTCGTCGCGGTCTTGCTCGGGGATCCATTTGCCATAGACTGTTCGCACCATGGTGCTGTCCTCGTGCCCCAGGTATGACGCAACCCATTCAGGGTTGGCGCCCGCGGTTAGCATCCAGCAAGCAAATGTATGGCGCATATGGTATTGGGTTCGGCGGCGAATGCCAGCCCTCTTTATCAACCTGTCCCATTTGTCGCCCAAGGTGAAGGCTGTGTAGCAGATACTGAGCCCGGGCGTCTTGCTGGTGACGTCTGGACTAAATACAAACGTGACCTTCTCGTCGACCTGCCGGCGGTCCCTCAACGTCTTCTTGATGTAATGGGACTGGCGCATGGCTGTCATTGGCCGCATGCGCTTCAGCGCCTCGATTGCAGGGGGCAGGAGTACAATGGTTCGCTCATGTCCGGTCTTCGGTACCTTGAAGTTGCGGGCCTGGGTGATGTTGCGGCGGATTTGGAGCTCCCCGCGCTCCAGGTCAACATCCTCCCATGCTAGGGAGCAGAGCTCCCCAGTACGCATGCCTGTCCAGCATGCGAGCTGGATCCACATCGCATCCATATCGTGCCGAGCTGCTTCCTGCAGGCGCCGGAACTCATCTTGATCAAAAGGGTCTGGTTTATCCCGGATCACTTCCACCTTGGTCAGCACTGAAGAAAGGTCCTGGTGGGTGTAGCCGTTCTGCTTGGCGAAGTTGAACAGCCCAGCGGCGACCATCATGTAGTAGTTGACCGATCTCGGAGCCAAGGGCTTGCTGGTTCTGTTCCGCGGCTCGGTCATCAGGTACCGGCGCCATTGTTGCAGGTCTTCGGTCCGGAAGGTGCTGACGATCCGGGTGTGGTCCAGGTCGGCGGCCATCATCCCCAGAATGGAGCGATAGCGACCACGGGCGTTATCGCCGATGTCCACATCCTTGATCTTCAGGTAGTGCTCCACTAGGTCACCTAGCGAAATGTCACGGCTTGCAGTCGTGCCAGCGAACCGGTGGGCATTCTTGCTGTCTGGGAAGTGCTTGGCGTAGTCGAACACCCCGATGGCAATCTCGTGCAGGATGGCCTCCCGTTTTCGGGAGGCATGCTTGATGTTGGCTTTGGTGGCCGGCATGTTGAGCGTTTCCCGGCATCGCTTGCCGTGGAAGCGGAAGTCGATGCGAAGGCTCTTGCCGTGTAGTTCGACACCTGGTGTTACCGCAACGATGTCGATCAGTTCTTGGTTCCGGTCAGCCAATCCTCATATCTCCGCCAGTGATAGACATACTTCCCATCCGGGGCCAACTTGTAGTGGACCCCCTCTATAAGCTGGCCCTTCTTCCGCTTCTCGCTGATGGCCTTCTCAGTGTACCCGAACATCTCCCCCAAAACTCGAGGCAGAACCCAACTGGGGCGTTCCATCACAACCACTTTCTGATGCATATTCATGTCTCCTTTACGCCTCACTGCGAGAAGAGCGGCCCCATGGGGCCACTGTCTTTCGTTGGCCTAGAACGGCAGATCGTCGTCATAATCGATGGGTGGTTCGGTGTAGACCGGCGACTGCGCCGGTTGTTGGGTTGGCCTTGGCTGACCGCTTGCTCCCTGCTGTTTCCCTCCTCCATTCCCTCCCAACATCTGCATCACACCGGTGAAGCTGTCGACCAGCACCTCGGTGGTGTAGCGTTCCTGTCCGCTCTGATCCTGCCATTTGCGAGTCCGCAGTTTTCCCTCCACGTAGACCTGGGAGCCCTTCTTCAGGTGCTTCCCTGCCACTTCAGCCAGCACTCCCATGAACACTACTCGGTGCCACTCGGTACGTTCCTTCTGCTCGCCGGTCTGCTTGTCGCGCCAGCTTTCGCTGGTGGCCAGAGAGAGGGTGGCGATCGCCATGCCACCCGAGGTGTATCTGATTTCAGGATCCTGACCCAGGTTGCCGATCAGGATGACTTTGTTGATGCCTTTCATTCATTACCCCGCGACACTTGTCCTTCTGCCAGCTGCATCTGTTCGGCATCCCGGATACAGTCATGAAGTGAGTGATGGGGGACGAACCAGTCTGGCTTTTGCCACTCATCCAGATACCCCTTGCTGCCACCAGATAGCGCATCGATGTAGGTCCGTACATCCCGCACCTGGTTGTATTTCCATGGAACCGGCAGGCTGAAGTCCTCGAACAGGGAGACCAGAATCGGCGGATCAAAGTCGGTGCCGCGGGCAAAGGGCTGTGCTCCCTTCATGAAATCGGAGAGCAGGATCAGCGCCTCCCGCACCGGGGTATTGCTGCCGTTGATGATACCGTCACGGGCCTCTTTACCCTGCTTGTTCCACCAAGCCACCGTCCCCGGGTCAACGGTGCGACCCGCCAGCAACTGCTCGGTCACATTCAGCTTGAGGTGCAGGACGTTCTCGCCCTCGGTGGAGAGGCGGCCATTGTCGATGGTGATCCCCACCTCGGCATCGTGCTTGTTGAAGCGGACGGCAGAGAGAGTGAGCACCACCGCCTTCTTGTCCATGGCCAGGGTTTCGGTATCGAATACCACGGTGTCGCCCTGATACCGCTCGGCTTTATCGTTCATGTCGTGATTTCCTCTGGACGGTCAGCTGTTCGTGATGGTTGCAAGCAGGGCATGGATTGCGTTGATTGATACCGCCTTGTCCGCATCAGGAGCAGGAAGGGATCGCATAACCCCCTCCATCTGGCGCAACTCGGCCTCGGTGTTAACACCGATCAAGCCAGCCAGCGCCGAGCGCAGCAAGGCAATGTCAGCCTCGGCCTTTCGCAGCGGATGCGCCTTGCACACTTTGATGTGATCGGTCAGGACTTGGCTGCCATGTGCCGGGGTATCCTGCGGATATTCGTGGCCACAATACACACAGGTGAGAATTCTTTCGTTCATGTCGTGTTTTCCTCTAACCATTCTGTTCGCTTGATGCGACCGCCCAGCGATAGCCGCCGTGGGTCGCCTGGGAGTTATTCAGGCAGCGGGTGATGCCGACTCGAATAAAACCGCCAACACGCTCGGCATCGGTGATGCTGGCGAACCTGACGGTTTGCTCTTTATCGTTGGTGCCGATCACCGGGGTCTTGTGCCACCGCGGTGGCTGAACCTGGTCAACATAGAGACGGCGAGCATGCCGTCCCTTGCCGTTGTCGTCGGTAATGCGGCCATGCTCTACCCGGGTGGTGAAGCGTGGCTCACGCTGGATCTGGCTGATCAGTACGCTGGCCTTGATCGCGGTGATAGAGAAGGCCGTCGCCACCTCTCCACACAGGGCGCCCTCTTCCCTGGCGTGAATCCATTCGGCCACGTCTTGGACGATGCTCATGCCATCACCTCATTCACTCGGGTAATGGCGTTGATCATCACGCTCTTTTGCGTGACGGGGCTGAGGGTCGGCTCGTTATGCAGGGCGTTCAGTAAGGCGATGACGGCCTCCTGGCGGTGCAGGTCGAGCATGGTGAAGGCTTCTGTGAAGTTGTATCCCTCAACCTGCTTCAGAGTGGAGACAGCCTTACGCAGCAGCACCTTGGTTTCCTCGTCCAAAGTGGTGTATTCGTCCATGAGCTGCTCATCGCTGACTGAGATGGCGATCGCTACCTCCCGGGCGGTGTAGTGCTCCTTGGCGCCGTAGAGCACGGTCAGCACGGCGACGAAGCACGACCACTCGGCGCCACCCAGATTGAGCTCGTCGTTCTGGTAGTCGAAGGCCCAGTCCTCGAGCGGCTTGGTGCTGGGTTCCTCGGTTGGGTGGTGGGCATCCAGCAGCTCGAGCTTCCGCTCTGCATGGTTTGGCTCTGGGCTGGTGGCTTCGGCACTCTGCGCCAACAGCTCGGCGGCCAGGGCGGTGGCCAGTTCCAGCAGATCGCCTGGGGCCGTCAGGTTGTCGATGATCCAGGCAGCCAGCTCTGCAGTCCTGGCCGGTGTCAGGATGTCCGCATCGTCGATCTGGTAGATAACCCCCTTCACTGCGGGGTGGCGTTGCCAGTGGGGCAGGGTGGGGGAACGACTCTCTTCTGCGACAAAGCCCTGATGGATAGGCTTGCCGGCCAGCAGGTTGGCGACGGCCAGATCGAGCCGATAGAAGATCTCGGAGAGTGGATAAGGCTCGTCCAGCCAGCCTTGCACATAGCCCCTGACCGTATCCTGTTGCTCTTCGCCGAGATCAACGCACTCAATTTGCTTGGCCATGATGCTGGTGGCGTCGGCATAGCCCAGTTCGGCCGCCGCCGCGGCGCTGGCCTCGTTATCGTCGGCTGCTGGTGGTTCCCCCGCGGCCGGTTCTGTTTCGGCGGGTTGCTCCTGGGTGACCACGGGGGTCAGCTTGGGCGTGGCGTTACGGATAACGTGATCGGCGGCCAGGGTGAGCTCCACCGCTTGCCGGTGGATCATGTCGAGGATGATGGTGCCGGTGGTGATGAGGTCGTCACGGCGCAGGCGTGCCTCGGGGCGGCGCTCGCCTTGCCAGCCGGCGTCGAAGATCACCACGGCTGAGGCAAAGCCGCTGGAGCTGGGCTTGTCCTTCTTCGGGTCGCGGGGCACGTACCAGCTCGGTACCTCAAAGCCGATGCGCCCGCTGATGAACTGGATGAAGTCGGCATCTTCTGGCCACCAGGTTTCGCTGGTGGCGGCCTTGATGAGCAACATGATCTTGGCGCCCAGCGCCCGTTGCTCGCGGCAGTAGTTGAGGATGGCCTCCATCCCGGTGATGGGGTTCCCCTCGCTATCCGTACAGGGGCGCGAGTAGGGCGGGTTGGCGTAGGCAGCGCCCCCCAGGCGGCGCAGGTCGGCGGCCAGCTCCTGGGTGAGGGCGTTGTCTTCGGCATCGTAGTAGTGCGGCACCAGGTGGTTGCAGTCGTCGGCAAACATGTCGAGCACCACCGGCCCCAGGGTGGGGGCGAACTGGTGGAACAGGCCCCAGGCCAGCGCCTTGGGGGTCTGCCACTGATCGCCGATCTGCTTGAGCTCGTGGTCAGGATGGGCCTGCAGTTCGGCCAGCGCTTGGGCGTAGTGGTTCATGCCTCCACCTCGGGGCTGGTGGGGTACCAGGCAAATCCGTCTTCGGCTTGGCGGATAACCTTGCCGCACTTCATGGCGAGGTTGAATTCGGCGGTGGCGCCTTGGGAGTTAATCCAGGCAGGCAGCATGATCACCTCATCAGCCATCATCACCATGGGGCAGCAGAGCTGCATGTATTGCTGCTGGGTGAGGCCGTCCGGCAGGGTTGCCGGGTTGAGTACGACGTGGCCTTTTTGCTGCTGGTGTAGCGCTTCGGTGTTGAAGGCAGGGCGGTTGTATTCCGGCAGGCCAGACATTGGCCCTGCGATGTAGACGATTTTGCGTTGTTGGTTCGACATGGTTCATCCCGTTTACTGGTGTATCTGGGATGAAGTATAAGTAGGCTTACATTGTTGGTGCAAGCAAAAAGTAAGAGTTCTTATATTTTGTGGTGTAAAAAAGCCCACCGCGCTGGTGGGCTTGAGTGCAGTAGTTTCTATTTCACGGCCTGAAGTTGTTTTGCAACATCTCTAGCCACTTGGGAGGCAACATCGTCCCAAGCTGCTTCCAAGATACCTGTAGCGCTCATACCGCCTATGGATGGATCATTTTTACGTGAGAAATAGGTTTTCACCCACTGACTTTTGCCCAAGGTAAGCTTGGCTTTGAATGTTATCTCACCTACGTCTAGAGAGGGGGTTACATTAAATACGCCAGCTGAATACTCGAATTTTGACTTTGCTTCAATAACATCAATCAGTAAAGGAAGACCATTTGGAGAAACCTGAGTGAAAGCGCTAATGGCTTCACTGATCCTAGCTGCCATGGCGACACCGGTCGGAATCCGGGTTTGGGATGCGCTGCCCACATAGCCAGAAGCACCTTGAACATCGATCCTGGTTGGGAAGCTTGATGGGGCCCATGTGATCATGACCGCTGGCAAATCTCTATCTACAGCTTCTTTTTGGAGTTCTTGATATGTTGGATATGAGAGGCGGTTGTTGAATGGCAGCGTCACTGCACAACCACTGAGAACACTAATAGCTAGGGTTGTTATTAATAATGATTGAACTGTTTTCATATTAATCCTTTGTTTTTATTTTTAGAACCAATGTTATTTTTACAGATTTTTCTTAGCTTATAGAAAATAAAAGCATAAGACACCATTGTTGAATTTATGGTTGTTTAATTGGCTGTCTATTAAGAGCTGAATTGTTCAGTCCTTTCACTTATAACAGTTTTCAATCACTCCAAACTATTCCAGCAAGGTGATACATTGGAATTGTTATCTGCGCTTTCTTCTTCGGCGATGTTCAACCATAGTGCCGATGATTTGAATGGGCTGGCGATCCGAACGCATGGTGGCGTAATCGTCATTAAGCGGGGCCAGCTCGAAGATCTCTTTGCCGTCTTCGCTGTAGCCGCGGGGGCGGTACTTCTTGAAGGTGGCCTCTTCTTCGCCGTTCTTGGCAACCACGAAGTCACCAGGGTGGATCGGTTCGTCCGGGTCGATCAGCACCAGGTCCCCTTCGGTAAATTCCGGCTCCATAGAATTGCCCCGGATCACGATGGCAAAGGCGCGCTGTCCCAAGTCAAGATCGGTAGTGATATAGGCCATATTGCCATCGCACTCGCGGATCTCGTTCGGCGCTGTCCATACCCCTGCCTGCACATAGCTGATCACCGGGATCCGGTGAATGTCTGGCTGGGCCATCTCCATGTTTGGCGCGGCTGATTGCTCAATCTCTCCGCCGTAGAGGATGTAGTCAGGCGTCACCCCGAACAGCTTTGCTGCATTCAGCAGGTTCTCACCGCTCAGGTTTGTTTTATCGCTTTCCCACTGCACCACGCTTGGCGCTTTGATGCCGAGCATTTGCGCCAGCTTCACTTGGGTTAGACCGAGGCTTTTTCGAAGCCGCCTGATCCGATCTCCTACCGATTCCACACGCATCCCCTGAAAAATAAATATAAGTCATCTTATACCGCCTTGATAGAAGCATTCTTTCAATATACTATAAGAATACTTTTATTCAGGGGGCTGTATGACCAAGAACGAAGCCTTAAGCAAGTTCGGCGAAAAGCGAGCTGAGCAGGTCCAGCGAATGGCCGAAATGCTCAACATCAAGCGCGAAGCAATCTACCAGTGGGGTAACGAAATCCCTGAGCTGCGGGCCTATCAGATTGAGAAGTTAGAGCGTGAAGGCCTGTTACCTGTCGGCGCTGAGCGCCTTAACCAATCTGCTTGAGGCCATCATGACAGAAGCCAAAAAAACAACCACGAGAGTCAAGCGGGATCACTCCCATCTATCTGACCCTATTGACGCCGCGTATCAACTGAGTCGCCGCTACAACATCACCGACTTGGCCAAGCTGATGGGCTGCAAGCGGCCGACCACCCTGAACAACAAGTTCAACCCCCATTGCGAGGACCATCACCTGACCTTGTCGGAGGCGCTGGCGGTGACCGAGCTGACCGGTGACAACGCCATTTTGCAGGCCTGGGCGCTGGCGCGTGGCCAGATGCTGGTGGCCGTGCCGGAGTCGGCCGTCTCGGAAGAGGAGCTGGCTGATCAGGTGATGATGGTGGGGGAGGTGGTGGCAGCGGTATTTGCGGAGTACCGCGAGGCGCGGCAGGACGGGGTGATTGACCCCATCGAGCGGCAAGCTATCCGGGCTGCGGTGCATCGGGCCATCAGGGAGTTGTTGAGCCTGGATGAGACGGTGGCCAGTCAGGTGCGGCCGTTCCCGCAAGCAAAGGGAGAGAAGTGATGCAGGTACACAAAGAGAAGCCCCGCACTGCGCTAACAGTCGGGGCCGAGTTCAGAAACTTGGAGAGGTAACCGAACATGGACAAGAGTAGCCGACCAACAGTGCCTGCACAAGGCAAACGCCATTCATGCATTCCAGCCACCCTGCCCAAGCTGGTGGTCAGTCTGGGGGGCACCTTCCTGGTCTATGGCCATCTGCGCATTCCTGCCACCGCTGAGCAGGCCCGCCGTCACGCCGTGTGCCTGCAACAGCATTTGCAGGATCTGCAGGAGGTGGCCCATGCATCCTGAGCTGTTTATCGAGCGCAATGTGGCGCAGATCCTGACGGCGGGGGGATACACCCCTGATGTGGTACACACCGCAACCCAGGCGGCCCTGCGGCATTTTTGCACCACGCCGTGCTTTGCCAAGGGGCAGGCCTTTGCCAAGTGTCTGGCGGAGGGAAAGAAGATGGCCAAGTTGCTGCAACGCAAGCTGCGCCAGCAGGAGAAGGACGCCAAGAAGGCGGCCAAACCGACGCGAGTGAAGAAGGTGAGCCATGGGTGAGGTAGTCAGACTGGCGGCCCCGGTGGCCGCCCCTATCAACAGGAAGACGAGCAGCAACATGAGTGACAACCGTCGCAGTGGTTATGTGGTGTGCTGGCGTTCGTTGCTGCAAGCCGACTGGGCCCGCAATGCCACAAAGCTGGCGGCCTGGATGCGGTTGATCGGTCTGGCCGCCTACGAGGCGGGCTGTGTGCGCTACAAGGGCCGTGACTGGCACCTGATGCGGGGCCAGCTGGTGATCAGCGCAACCGAGCTGGGTCAGCAGTTGTGTGACGAGCGCGGGCGTGGTCTCGATAAGAAGTCGACCGAGCGCCTGCTTGGCTGGTTCGCCAAAGAGGGGATGCTGGAACTGCGTGGCACCCCGTGGGGCACCATCATCGAGATCTGCAACTACGACGACTATCAGGCCGCCCTGCAGCCGGTCAGCTCTAATTGCGAACCATTCGCAACAGAGCAGTTTGAGGGCGCGACATATGGGGCGCCCATCGGGGTGCCGGCCGTGGTGCCGTGTGTCCCGCCCAAAGCCTTTACCGATGCGGATTTGGGTGGTGATGCTGTCGCGCCAACTGTCTCGCCCATCGGGGCCCCGACCGTCACGACAACAGAACAAGAAGTAAAAGAATTAGATAGTACAGAGGATCTTAAACAGATCTCTTGTCCGGTTTCTGACGAAACCGAACGAGACCAGAAGCGCAAGGCCACCTTGGTGGTGAGCCAGGAGGCGAGGGCGGTGCTGGAGCACTTCAACGCTGTCGCCGATCGCCGCTATCAGACCAAGCCCACAGCCCTGCAGAACATCAACGCCCGTCTGGCCGACGGCTACTCGGTCGCCGACCTGCAGCTCGTGGCGGACTTCAAGACCGCGCACTGGGCTGCAGACCTGAAAATGAGCGAGTACCTGCGCCCGATGACCGTGTTTGCCCCACAGAAGTTCGACGGCTATCTGGCTGCTGCCAAGCGCTGGAACTCCATCGGCCGCCCGCGCTGCGTGAACGGCGAGTGGGAGGGCTTCGAGCGCAAGCGCCGCTTGTCCAATCTGGCGCAGGCCCAGCAGCATGCCCAGGCCATCATGGCGAACACAGGAGTCGGCTATGACGATAACACCATCCTCTGACGTGGCCGTGCTGCACCCAGATGGTCTGCCTGCCGACCAGCGCACTGCCGACCCGCTCGCCTTGTTCCTGGCCAATGAGCTGTTCCCGATGATGATCGCCTTCTGGCCTGCCAGCGCCAACCAGCTGGACAGCAATGCCGCCGGCACTGCCAAGGCATGGGCTCTGACCATCAAGGGTTTCCCTGTCGGTTTGGTCCGCGAAGCGGTACTGCAGCTGGCCGATGATGTTGACCGGCAGTTCGCCCCGCGCCCTGCCGACGTGAAGGCGCTCGTGTCGAGCATGATGCAGGCCGCCCAGCCAACCGCGCCAACCGGGCAAACCATTTCGATCCGGGCCTGCGAGATGATCGCCGAGGTCCGGGTGCTCAAGCGTGAGCGCACCGCCAGCGACGATCTGGTGGCGGCCGAGCTCGCCAGCCTGCAGGGCGAGCTTCGTCAGCGTGGCGTCACAGTGACAGGGAGGGTGGCGTGATGAACAGCTATTTCAACGGGGACGCCGAGCGCGATGTGCGTGAGGCACAGTTCTGCCGGGTCGCCATCTATTCGCCGGTGCGGGGCTGGGTGGGGGAGCGGGTACAGCTGGAGGTGTCGAACTCAGCGAAGACCCTGGGCCAGACCGATGCCGCCACTGGCGCCGGGCATTACCTGGTGATGGGGGGCGCGGAGCAAGCGCAGGCGGAAGCGGCGCGGATCCGGGGCTGTGCGGTGGCGCTGGTGAGGGTAGGGGCATGAGCGAACAGATGAATCACGCTCGCTTATCAGAGATTGCCTGCGCGTGGCTCAAGCGCCCCATGGGCAACAGGGGGCCAGCATGCCAGATCGCCATGATCGAGGTAGGTGGGCTCTATGGTGGTGAACGGGCAGATGCTTTGGGTTACCGCTGGGGTTGCAACGGCGGATCGGTTCTCGTCGAGGTGAAGGTTTCTCGATCTGACTTCCTCGCCGATGCCAAGAAGCCGCATCGCAACGGTGAGGTACTGGGGATGGGCACTTATCGGTACTACATGTGTCCTGAGGGCATCATTACCCTGGACGACCTGCCCCGTGGCTGGGGGCTGCTCTGGGTGAATAACCGCGGCCATGTGAAGTTGCTCGCTGGCCATGTCTGCATGCTTCAGGGGGCCAACGGAAGGGGAGCAGAGCAGGTCTGGGCTCATCAGAAGAATCACCGGCTTGAGCTGGAGATGATGGCTCATGTGCTGAGTCGAGTTGGCGATCCGGAGGTGATGAATCGTCGGCTACGTGATGCCGAACAGAAGGCGCAGCGCCTCGCTCGCTATCACGATGACTTCCACCGGCAAGAGCGTGAGATGAAGATGCTGAATTACCGGGTGCGGCAGCTCAATGAGCAGCTTGGTGTGGAAGAGGGGCAGCCATGATGCACTACTACGCCCAGCACACTCCAACCCGGGATCTGGATGCTCCGCTGCTGGGCATCGAGGAGCTGGAGAAGACCCGCCAGGCCGGGCTTTGTATCACGTTCGGCATGTTCATTTGGCATGAAGGCGGTTTTGACGAGTGGACCAGGGAAGTCGGCCTGGTCGTCGGTATGGCCCTGCGCAAGGCGAGCCGCCGGCCCAGGGAAGGGAGGGAGATGGGATGAACAAATTGATGGTGGTGCTGGTGGCCTATGCCCTGATGGCACTGGTGTTTGTGGGAGTGGCCCTGGCGGTGGCCAGCAGCATGAGCAAGGGGGCGGTGTGATGGAGCTGATGACTCGGGGTTATGCCCTGTTGACGATGACCAGCGTGGAGCTCGCCGAGCTGACCGGTAAGGAGCACAAGAATGTGCTGGCCGATATTCGCCGGATGCTGGTGGAAATTCAATCGGCTGAAAAGTCAGCCGAGTACCGGGACAGCCTTGGCCGTGCCCAGCCCTGCTTGTTGCTGGATAAGGAGGAGACCCTTTGTCTGGTGGCCGGCTACAGCGCCCAGTTGCGGATCCGGATTATTCGCCGCTGGCAGGAGCTGGAGCAGCAAGCCCACCAGCCCGCGATGATGATCCCCCAGACCCTGCCGGAGGCCCTGCGTCTGGCCGCCGAGCTGGCCGAGCAGAAGATGGAGCTGGAGCGCAAGGTGGCGATGGATGCCCCGGCGGTGGAGTTCGCCAAGCAGATCGCCAGCGTGGAGAAGGGGATCACCTTGTCGGCGTTCGCCAAGACGGTGGGCCTTGGCCCCAACACCCTGTTCGCCCTGCTGAGGGAACGCAAGATCTTGATGAGTTGCCGCGGGGAGCGCTGGAACCTGCCGATGCAGGAGTATGTGGACCGCGGGCTGTTCGCGACCCGGGAGAGCTCGTTTGACAGCAACGGCGAGCGGCGTATCAGCTTCACCCCCCTGATCACCGGCAAGGGCCAGCAGTGGCTGGTGGAGCGACTGATCCGTGACGGCATCCTGCGTGGGGTGGCGGCATGAGTCACAACCTGGCCCTGTTGCCATCGTCTGAACGGCAGCGCATCGAGTTGATCAAGCAGGCGCACCTGCTGGTGTGGCGCCGTCGCCGCAACGAGATCGGGCGTGAGGTTGTGGTGGCCGCCATCGATGAGGTGGATGAAGAGCACCGTGAGTGGTTTCGCCAACAGTTGAATGCGATCAGGGGGCAAGCGTGAGCGCAGGAAACGCCGTGTTTGTCGAAGCACTGGGGCTGGCCCTGGTACCGCTGGGCGACAGCCTGCCGGCGGTGAGGCGTCAACTGGCTGGCAAGCCGGTGCGCCTGGTGCGCGATCAGGGATCAGACCTGCTGGCCCAGTTCCCTGAGCTGGTGTCGGCCCTGGCCCGCGCCGCGGTGGTCAATGCCGCCGGTGGGGAGCTGCTGACCGCCAATGCCACTGCTTGCGTGATAGCC
This sequence comes from Aeromonas sp. ASNIH8, assembly GCF_002919855.1. Lineage (NCBI taxonomy): Bacteria > Pseudomonadati > Pseudomonadota > Gammaproteobacteria > Aeromonadales > Aeromonadaceae > Aeromonas > Aeromonas sp. ASNIH8. The sequence goes on from NZ_PQLN01000002.1 coordinate 100,756, forward strand.
GATGGCTGCATTGGGGAAACCGTCACCGCAGAGGTGGAGGGGGTCCATCTGCCTTTGTGCTGGCATCACGACAACGAGCACCGCAATGGGCAGTTACCGATCCGCCTCGCCGATGTGGCCGGGTGGCTGGCGCAGCTTGTGCTGCAGCGGGTCGCTGGCTGGTGTGGGGTGGCCGCTGCTGACCTGACTGCCCGGGATCTGTGCTGGTGGGCGACCGTCTATAAGGTGCTGCCTTCATTGCCGGATCCGCTGCTGCGCTCTGCCTGTCGCCTGGCACCCATCGAACCGGATCGGAAGTGGTCGCCCCGTGGTAACCGGGAGACCGATGCTCGCTATCGTGATCATCGCCTTGAGGTGGCAGAGCGCGATCCACTGGCCGATCTGCGGGCTCGCATCAATGCCAAACCGGCCATTCGCCAGATTGATCCTGAGCCTGCGGCCTTGCATTTAGGCAAGCCCAAACGACAGCGCTGGGAGTGTGCGGCCTACTTGGCTTTTGTTCGACAGTTGCCCTGTGTGGTGACGGGCCAGCGCGAGGGCATCGAGGCGCACCACGTTGTGGGTCACGGGATGAGTGTGATGGGCAGCAAGGCGCATGACCTGATGTCGTTCCCACTCGCCCACCAGCCACACATGGAGTTGCACCGGATCGGGTGGAAGGCTTGGGAGGCCAAGCACGGTTCGCAGTTGGAGCACGTTATCAACACACTGGATCTGGCTTGCTCCTTGGGAGTGTTCAATGCCAAAAGCTGATTCATGGACAGTGACCCTGCCATGGCCCCCTTCAACCAACCGGATCTGGCGCAATGTGGCCGTGAGCGGTAAGCCCAGAACCCTGCTGAGCCAGGAGGGGAGGGTTTATCGCAAAGCTGCGGCCGATGCCTGTCTGGCTGCCAAGTTAGCCGGCAAGCAGATTCCCGATCGGCTGGCCCTGCGGCTGGTGGTGCAGGCCCCTGACCGGCGAGCCCGGGATCTGGATAACACGGTGAAGGCGGTGCAAGACGCCCTGACCCACGCCGGGGTGTGGCTGGACGATAGCCAGATCGACCGGTTGCTGGTGGAGCGCGGGCCGGTAGTGAAAGGGGGAATGGTGTCGGTAACAGTGGAGGTGATGAGTGCGCTTTGAATATGCAATTACCGTAGGGGATCCGCGTTCTGTGATGCTGCAGGCCTATCAGGCCCAGTCAACGGGGCGTTCTCATCTGACAAAGAGTGATGTGATGACGGCATTGGGAATGGTTCAGAAGCACAATGGTGCCGGCATGGCGCTGGTGATGGCGCGTTACTGCAAAGACCTAGGGGATGCCAAGAAGGCCCTGCTAGCTGTGCAAGCCGAGTGCACCAAGATTGCCCCCCGCTATGTGGGGGCCAACAAGGAACGTGGCCATGGCATGGCCTTGCGCCGGGTGGCCGAGCTGGCCCTGGAACACTACTGCCGCACTGCTGACACTCCTGGGGCTTCCTGTCACCCGCAGTTCTGCCGGGGGCGGGGAGTGATCCGCGACCTGGAACTGAGCCGCCTGCACGGCAAGGCGATTGATAAGGTGTGCCCACGCTGTGGTGGTACCGGGCTACGCCCCATCCCGGGTACTCAGATCAGACGCGCCATTGAACCGTTGGCTGGTGGACTGACCCGTGGGCAATGGGAGCTGGGCTGGTATCCGCTCTATCTGGCCGTGCTGGATTGGTGCCACCAGCAGGAGTCAGCGGCGCAGACGCGCTATTGGTATACGACGCGGTAAGTCACTTGCCCCTAGAACCCCGCTTCGGCGGGGTTGTTGCTTGTGCAGGTGAGGGTGGCTTGACGGCCACCTGCAATTTTGTGTAGGCTGATTGCCAACGATGGAAGACTGCACCCGAAAGGTTGCGGTTTTTTTTGTTTCTTGCTCTCAAACCTCGGCTTAGCCGGGGTTTTTTCGTTTCTGGGGTGGATTCATGAATCAAGGCCATGAGCAGATCGCTACCACTGTGGTCGGTGAAACTGCGAAATCTGCCCCTCCTGTAGCGGTGGTGAGTATGTCGTGGGCTGGTGTCTCTTTGAATGACTGGGTGCTGATCGCGACGCTTGTGTGGCTTTCGGTTCAGATCGGCTGGTTTATCTGGTCGAACATCATCAAGCCACGCGCCAAGCAGGTGGGGTAGGCATGACAAAAGTACGAATTGCCATAGCGGCGCTCACGCTCAGTGCTGCCGGCTTTGTGGGGATCCTGAATCGGGAGGGGTTTGAGCCGACGGCTTACCCCGACCCCGTACACGGTACCAAGCTCCCCACTATCGGCTTTGGGAGCACCGAAGGGGTCAAGATGGGTGACACCATCACGCCCGTCGCCGCGGTGAACAGGAGCCTTCGGGAGGTGCGGGTGTTCGAGAATGCCCTCAAGGCCTGCATCAAGGTGCCACTCCACCAGTATGAGTTCGACGCCTATGTCGAGCTCTCCCACAACATCGGTCCCGGCGCCTTCTGCCGATCCACCATCGTGAAGCGCCTGAACGCTGGCGACTACCCCGGGGCCTGCGAGGCGATCCTGCTATTCAAGCGTTCCGGCAACCAGGACTGCTCGGTACCGGGGAACCGGGTATGCCCCGGGCTCTGGAAAGACCGGCTGCGCCTCAATGCGAAGTGCAAGGGGGTGTGATGGGAGTGACTCAGCAGAGCAAGGTGCTGCCGTTCCTGGCCGGTGCCTTGGTGATAGCCGCCCTGGCCGGCGGCGGTGTGGCGCTCTATCGCTCCGGTCATGCTGCTGGGGAGGAGGGGGAGCGCAAGACCTGGCAGGCGAAGTGGGATGAAGAGGCGACCCGTCTGGCCACGGCCAGGACTAAGGCAGAGCTGGAGGCTCGGGAGGAAGAACTGCGCCGCCAGGCAGAAATCGATGAGGTAAGAGAGCATGCGCAAGAACAAATCGCCCAAGCACAAGCTGATGCCGATGCTGCTAGCCTTGAGTCTGGCCGGCTGCGCGAGCAAGCCCGCCGCCTGGCAGCCCGAGCAAGTCAGTGCGCCAGCAATCCCGGGGCTGCCCAAGGAGGCCCGGCAGCCGGACATCCTGCCATGGTGCTCGCCGACCTGCTCAGCCGGGCTGACGAGAGAGCGGGTGAGCTGGCAGCAGCGTATGACCGAGCTCGAGCGTCAGGACTAGCCTGTGAAAGAGCCTATCTCTCATTGACTCAACCCCGTTAACCCAACTACCGCAATACCCCACCCCCCAGGTCAAAGGTACTCCCCCCAGCCCCCCGTCCTCGACGGGTCGTTGAGGCGCGGATTTTCACTACATATGAAACCCCAAAAAGCGAGGTTGTGGATTACCGATGTGCGTGAGTGCATCAAGCAATGAGTACCGAGGCGCTGACTGACCGGCGACCAAGCAGCATCAGATACGATTGACCCTTTGGGCTCGACCGTGATGCCAGCGCCTCACTCAACACAAAGGCATGGGCTCTTAACCTAACAGGACAGCGAGGGAGGGGAACCGACCTGGTGAGCCCATGCCTTTGTGAAAAGGAGTAATGCCATGTTGACCGCCATCATGTTGTTCACTGCTGCCTGCAACGTTTACTTGCTGCTCCAGCTCCGCCGCTCCACCCGTCTCCTGGAGGCTAGTCACGCATCTTTGCTTGCGGCTGTATCTCGACTGCAAGCAAGGCAGGTTGCTGTTGAAAAGGTGGTAATTGACCCAAGCAGCATCACAGGCACTCTCTCCCGTGGTGCCACTGTTGAGAGCAATTACCCCTATCGCCATTGATTTACTTCGCCGCCTAATGCTAGCGCCCTGCAGCAATGCCATCAGCAGCAGCGGGCGGAACCTATCTGGAGTGTGTATGCCACCAAGAAGGATGAAGCCCTGCCGCCATCCCGGTGGCTGTGCTGCATTGACCAATGACAAGTCAGGCCGGTGTGAGGCTCACCGCGTTTCAGGGTGGGCCGTGTATCAGGCTGGGTTGTCCAGGCATCAAAGGGGTTACGGTTCGGAGTGGGACAAGTTGCGCCAAGTCATCTTGGTTCGGGATGGGTATCTGTGCCTCACCTGTTTGGCCCTCGGCATCTACACCCCGGCAACCACCGTTGACCATGTGGTGGCCAAGGCGCACGGCGGAACAGATGACCCCAGCAATCTGGAGTCCATTTGTGATCCTTGCCATGGGGTTAAGACGGCGAAAGAGCGCCTTAAAGGCCGTCAAACATAGGTAAAACCTGCGCAAACTCACAAATTCACCCTGTTTCACCCCCTTTCCGGCGGGATCCTCAAGAGCTCCAGAAAAGCCCATGAGATCCAGTCGCGGCGCAGGCCAGGCAGGGAGGGGGTGGTCAAATCCCTACCGCCGACAGCCCCTTAGTACCGCCGCCTAGAGTTTTTTACGCGAGCGAGAAATAAGGAAAATTTCCTGAAATGGGGGACTCTTGGTGTGACTAACGTGACATTCGTCATCGCTGTCACGGTTTAATGATTGGAGTATTAAACATGACAAGAGCCGCTGGGGGTGGCCGCAAGTCTGGCGGCGATCTGCCTGCTGCGCCATCCAATCAAGTCATCAAGCGGGCGCCGCCTGCTCCCCCTGAGTTGCATTATGCCGAGGCGCGTTTGCTTTGGCGTAGCACGGTCAAGATTCTGATCGGTCGCCAGCAGCTTACCGAAGATCACCTGCCGCTGGTGCTGGCTTACTGCAACTCGTTTGGTCTGTATCTCAAGGCCGAGAAGATGGTGCTGGATGACGGCATCACCTCGGCCACCGCCGAGGGCATCAAGAAACATCCCGCCGTTGCTGTCCGTCAGGATGCGCTCTCCTCCATGGTCAGGATCGGCTCACTGCTCGGACTTGACCCTACCAGCTATCGCCGCCTGATGGGCGGAGGTGGCGGGACTGGCCCTGATGGCGGAAATGAGTTCGAGGATTTCTGATGGCCAAGAACCCGAACGTCAACGCCGCGAACAAGTACGCCCGTGACGTGGTATCGGGTCGGGTCATCGCCTGCAAGTACGTTCAGCAGGCGTGTCAGCGCCACCTGGATGATCTGGAGAAGTCCAAAGAAAAGGACTACCCCTACAGGTTCGATGCCGCCAGGGCAGAGCGGGCCTGCAAGTTTCTGCAACTGCTGCCGCACACAAAGGGCAAATGGCGGCGCCTGCCGCTGGACAAGCGCCGGATAGCGCTAGAGCCCTGGCAACTGTTCTTTCATGCGTGCGTTTACGGCTGGGTTCGCAAGAAGGACGGGCTGCGCCGGTTCCGGCGGGCGGCCCTATTCGTGCCGCGCAAGAATGGCAAGTCCATCGTGGCGGCGGGCAATGGCATCTACATGTTTGCGGCGGACGATGAGCCCGGCGCGGAGGTGTACTGCGGTGCCACCACGGAAAAGCAGGCGTGGGAAGTGTTCAAGCCCGCGATGCAGATCGCCGCCCAGCTGCCCAACCTGCGCCGCAAGTTTGGCATTCAGGTTTGCGCCAAGAAGATGCTTCGTCAGGATGGCTCGGTGTTTGAGCCGGTGATCGGCAATCCGGGTGATGGCTCAAGCCCGCACCTGGCGATAGTCGATGAGTACCACGAACATGACAGCCCTGAACTGTATGACACCATGGAGACCGGCCAGGGGGCACGAGAGCAGCCCATGATGCTGGTGATCAGCACGGCAGGGGTTAACCCTGCTGGCCCCTGCAAACAGTTCTGGGATGAGTGCGTCAAGATGCTCAGTGGTGCAGAACCGGATGAGGAGCTGTTCGCGCTGATCTACACCATCGACGATGATGACGACATCTTTGACCCGGCCAGTCTGCGCAAGGCCAACCCCAACTATGGGATCTCGGTGTTTGAGGACTACCTGCTTGCTCAGCTGATGCGGGCCAAGCGCAATGCGCGGCACCTGACCAAGTACCTGATCAAGCACCTCAACAAATGGACCACCGCCAGCTCCACCTTCTTCAACTACGACCATTGGCGCAGTGCGGCCGATGCCACCTTGAAGATAGAGGACTTTATCGGTTGCCCTTGCTGGTTCGCTCTCGACCTGGCCAGCAAGCTGGACGTCTGCTCACTGGCGATCTGTTTTGCTCGCTATGAGGCTGATGGACTGCTGCATTACTACCTGTTCACCCGCCACTGGTTGCCGGAGGACACCACCAACGACCCCGATAACCGCAACGCGGCGAAGTACCAGGAGTGGATCTCGACGGTGTGGCCAAATGCTGGCGGGATGGCACTGACGCCCACGGATGGTGCGGAAATTGATTTCGGCGAAATAGGGGCAGAGGTGGCCACCCTGGCCAGCACCTATGCCCCCCGCGAGATCCCGCACGACCCATGGAACAGTGCCCAGCTTGCCCAGCAGTTGGCTGCGGCTGGCTGGATGCCGGTGGCGATCCCCCAGACAACGGCGCACCTGTCACCGCCGATGAAGGAAATGGAATCTGCACTGGCCGCTGGCCGCCTGCACCATGACGATAACCCGGTGATGAACTGGATGATTGGCAACGTGACGGCGCGTGAGGATGCCAACGAGAACGTGTTCCCCCGCAAGGAGGGCAAAGACAACAAAATCGACGGCGCAATGGCGGCCATCATGGCTATCGGCCGCGCCATGCTCAACAAGGGCGCATTCAGCAGCCCCTACTCGGAAGATGATTATGACCCAACGGACGCGGTACTTGATTGATGCGGCCCTGCTGCTCGGCGTCCTGCTGATGAGCAGTGGCACTTACCTGCTGTATGGCTTAGGCCCTGCCTTGCTGCTGGCTGGCGGCCTGCTGGTCGGTCTGGTTTTGCTGACTGTCTTGGTAATGGTCAAGCTCAAGCAACAAGGGGGCCGCGATGTTCAGTCTGCTGTTCGGGGCTGAGGCCCGCAGTGAAACCATCAGCTCATCTGATCCCGGTCTCGCTGAATGGTTTGGCCTGGGGGCCGCGACAGAGAGCGGCGTCTCGGTGACGCCTGCCAGCTCCATGAGGCTGGCAGCGGTGTATTCCTGTATTCACCGGCTGGCCAGCAGCATGGCCCAGATGCCACTCCATGTGCTGAAAAAGAGCGGTGATGACGTGGTGCCTGGCACCGACCATCCGGCCCACTACTTGCTGTCGGCATCGCCTAACCTGTTCCAGAGCAGTTATGACTGGCGGGAGCAGTCCCAGCAAGTGGCGCTGGCGCATGGCAACGCCGTGACGCGGCTGATCAGGGATCGCCGAACGGGTCAGCTGACCGAGCTGGCGTTGTTTGACCCCGAGCATATCGGCAAGCCGCAGCGCGGCCAGTCCGGTTGGTACTATCCAGCATATGACGATCAGGAGCATCGCTGGTTTGCCCTGCCCATCTATGACGCAGTGCATATCAAGGGGTTTGGCGCCGACAAGCTGTGGGGGGCCAGCCCTATCCGCTATCACGCCGAGACCATCGGCCTGGGGCTGGCCACCAAGAAATATGGCTCCCAGTTCTTTGGTGGCGGAGGCCGTCCGTCCGGCATCCTGATCGACAAAACGCCGAACATGGCCGGAGAGGTTGGCAAGCAACATCGCACCAACCTGAAAAGCTCATGGCGTGAAGGGGGTATCGGCAAGGGCAGCGGGCGCACTGCCTTGCTGACCGGTGACCTGGATTACAAGGCGATCACCATCCCGCCGGAAGAGGCGCAGTTTCTCGAAACGCAGAAGATGAACCGCAGCGAGATCGCGGGGATCTACAACGTGCCGAGCCACATGATCAACGACCTGGACAAGGCCACCTTCTCCAACATCAGCGAGCAGGCGATCCACTTCGTCCGCCATAGCGTGATGCCCTGGGTGGTGCGCTGGGAGCAGGAGATCAACCGCAAGGTGTTCACCGAGGCCGAGCTGCGGGCCGGTTACTACGTCAAGTTCAACCTGGCCGGACTGCTGCGCGGCACAGCCAAAGAGCGTGCAGAGTTCTACCACTACGCCATCACCGATGGCTGGATGAACCGCAACGAGGTGCGGGTGCTGGAGGATATGAACCGAGTCGATGGGCTCGACAACTTCCTGATCTCGGTCAATGCCGCCAGCCAGCAGGATAACAAACAACAAGAAGATGAGGTGCCCAATGCCGAATGATAGCGAACGCCGCTTCTTTCGCTGTGAAGTCCGAGCCGATCCCGCCGCTGACGGGCAAGGCCCGAAGATTGTTGGCCATGCGGCGGTGTTCAACCGCCTGAGTGAAAACATCGGCGGCTTTCGTGAAATCATCAAGCCTGGCGCCTTCGATGGGGTGATGCAGGACGATGTGCGCGGGCTGTTCAACCATGACCGGAATTTTGTGCTGGGTCGCACCAAGAGCGGCACCTTGCGCCTGTCTATTGATGATGAGGGGCTGCGCTACGAGATCGATGCACCTGAAACCCAGATGGTGAAAGATCTGGTGTTGGCCCCCATGCTGCGCGGTGACATCGACGCCAGCTCATTCCAGTTCAAAGTGGCCCACGATGGCGAGCGCTGGTTTTACGATGACGATGGGTTGCTGACGCGAGAGATCACCAAGTTCGCCCGCCTCTACGATGTGGGGCCGGTGGCCTTCCCTGCCTACCCTGACGCAACTGCTGCCTCCCGCTCCATGCAGGAGTTCAAGAATAAAGAGAGCCGCGCCCAGGAAGACGAGGCCCGCGAGCGGCGCGAACGACACTTACAACTGATTGGCGCCTGATGGTGCTGTAAAACCTGACCCGCTTCGGCGGGTTTTTTATTGCCATAACGGAGCGTATGCCCATGAAATTGCACGAACTGAAGCAGAAGCGCAGCACCATCGCCGGTCAGATGCGCAAGCTGAACGATGAACACAGCGAGAAGCGTTGGGATGACGCCGCCTCCAAGCAGTGGGACGACGCGCTCAAGGAGCTGGACGAGCTGGACGCCCAGATCGCCCGCGAAGAGCGCTTGCTCAGCCTGGACTCTGACAAAATCAACAACGAGCCGGAGCGCCGCTCAGGCATTGACCTCGACACCAGTGTCGCCGAAGCCCGCCAGATGAAGGTGCTGGAAACCGTACTGCGCGGTGGCTATCAGGCGCTCTCCAGCGAAGAACGTTCGCTGTTCAAGGAGATGCGCGCCCAGGCCACCAACGTGGATACCAAGGGCGGTTTCACTGTTCCCACCGAATTCCGCAATCGGGTTGTGGAAACCATGAAGGCGTTTGGCGGTCTGGCCAATATCTCCACCGTGTTCGAAACCGATGGCGGGGCTCCCATTACCTGGGTGACCACTGATGGCACTGCGGATGAAGGCGTCATGATCGGTGAAACCGAAGAGGGTGGCGACAAGGACATGGATTTTGGCCAGGTTGCCATCGGTGCCAAGAAGATGACCTCCAAGACCATCAAGATCAGTGACGAGTTGCTGCAAGATAGCGGCGTGGATGTCATTGGCCTGATTGCCCGCCGCATCGGATCTCGCCTCGGCCGAGGTGAAGCCAAGCAACTGCTGAACGGCGACGGCCAGGGCAACAACATCAAGGGTCTGACCATGCAGCTGACCGGTGGTGTGACTTCTGCGGTGGCGGGTTCCATTACCCACGGTGATCTGCTCAAGCTCAAACATTCGGTGGATCCGGCCTATCGTGCAGGCAACACCCGCTGGGTGTTCAACGACAAAACCCTGCTCGGCTTCAAGGAACTCAAGGACGGTAATGGCCGCCCGCTGTGGCTGCCGGATGTGGCCGGTGTTGCCCCGGCGACCATTGACGGCGATCAGTACCAGATCGACCAGGGTATGCCGGATGTGGCTGCTGGTAAGAAAGCGGTGCTCTATGGCGATTTCAGCTACTTCCAGATCCGCCGCGTCAAAGGGATGGCCCTGCGCCGTCTGGACGAGAAGTATGCCGAGGCCGGTCTGGTTGGCTTCCTGATGTTCCACCGCTTCGATGCGCTGTTGGAAGATACCGCAGCCGTCAAGGCGCTGACCCTCAAGGCTGCTTAATCAACCACGCTGGGGGCCATGCCCCCGGCTGGATGGAGAGAACCCATGCACGTAATTTTGCTCACCGCGCTGTGCGGTGAAAAGCGGGGCAACGTAGGCGATAAACTGCCGGTGGCCAGCCAGGAAGAGGCGGACGAGTTGGTCCGGCTCGGGATCGCTCGTTATGATACCGAGGCCGAACTCAAACGCCAGTTGGCCGAGCTTCAGGCCCGCGAGCAACAGCGGCAAGAAGCTGATGCCCTGGCGGCGGCACAAGCCCTGGCCGCAGAGGGTGAAGCCGCCGAAGAGGCAGAACGGAAGGCCGCCGAAGAGGCAGAGCAGAAGGCGGCCAAGCAGGTAAAGGCGAAAGCTGACAAGGCGTAATCAGATGGCACTGCTCAACATCAGTCTGTTGAAAAAACAGCTTCGCCTCGATGCAGGCATGAGTGATGAAGACGAGCTGCTGGAGCTGTATCTGGGGGCTGCCGAAGTGGCGGCCTCCAACTACATGGGGCGCACGCTCTACGCCAGCGATGATGACATCCCCGATACCGATCACTATGGCATCAGCGTAAAGAACCCGGCCGTTACTCTGGCGATCCTGATGTCGGCGGCGCAGTTCTACGAGAACCGCGAGCCCATCATCACAGGCGCTATCGTGGCCGAGCTGCCGCTGGCCTATTCCCATGCGATTGGCCCATACCGGATCTTGTTCCCCGAGCTGTCACCGGATCCGTGATGGCTGGATCAGGGGCCTGATCGGATATACCCTACGGGGATTGATACGGGAGGGACAATGGCGCTTATCGAGTGTGGCGAATGTACCGGCAAGGTGTCTGACAAGGCGGCCAGTTGCCCGCATTGTGGGTCGCCGGTCATGCAGTTGGCTGATGTGGTGGACACCGGTGATCGGCTGACGACCACGCAGCAGACATCCAAGCAGCTTAAGGAGCAGGTGCTGTGGGCTTATCTGTTGATGGCCATGGGCTTGGCAATGACAGTTTTTACACCGCTTTGGCTCAATGCCAAGGGGAGTGACTGGACACTTTCAAGTCTGGGGTATGGTGGGGCTGTGCTGCTGCTCGGTGTGGCGTGGCAGATAGTCAACAAGGTTAGGATATGGTGGCACCACAGTTGACCGGTCACCAAAACAAACCCCGCTTCGGCGGGGTTTTTTATTGGAGGTGTCTATGGCAGCCGGTGAGTACCGAGATCAGATCCGCATTCTGACCAAGGTGTCAGGGCAAGATGCGGCTGGCCAGCCGCTGGCGCAGTGGCAAGAGTCGAGTCCTATCTGGGCAGATGTCCGGATGATTGGTGGCCGTGAGCAGTTGAGGGCTGGCAAAGAGGTCGCTGCAGGACAGTACACCATCAAGCTGAGATACCGCTCCGGCGTGACCGCCGCCAACCGGGTTTTCCTGGTGCGCGATGATCTCGCCGTCAATATCAAACTGGTTCAGCCAGATGCCAAGCGCAGCACGCTGATCCTCTTCTGTGAGGTTGACCAATGATCAGCACCATCGACCTGGACGGGTTTTCTGATCTGGAGCAGCAGCTGGCGTCCCTCGATCTGGTCACCCAGAAGAAGGTCTTGCGTGAGGTGATGCGAGAATCAGCCCAGCCGGTGCTGGCCCGTACTCGGTCCCTCTATGAGCAGAAGTGGAGCCACGACACCGGCCTGTTGGGTGAGTCCATCAAGCTGCGCGTCTCCATTCCCAGAAACCCCCGGTTTGCTGATGTCGTTGCCTCTGTCGGTGTGTTCAAGTCCTACAAGGTACAACAGGCGGCAGGTAAATACGTGGAGGCGCCGGTCTATGCGTACTGGCTGGAGCATGGCACCCGCGAGCACAGTCTTGCCAGTGGGGCCAGCCTCAAAAGCCACAAGGATACCGAGCGCGCCAACAAGCGGGCACATCTGCGCCGCAGTCGCCCTGGGCAAGAGAGCTTGATCCACCCCGGCATCCCTGCTGGCCCATTCTTGCGCCCCGGTCTCGATGAGAACGTGGAGAAGGTGCTGGACGTGCAGAAAGATCACCTTGGCGCAGCCATCGACAAGGCAATCAGATGATAAAGCGAGCCGCTATTTTTGAGCTGATAAAGGCCGCCAGCCAGGTGCCTGTATATCCCGACTTCATCCCGCAAGAAGTGTCTATTCCTGCAATCGCCTACAGCCTGGTCAGCTCTCCTGACGGCCTGCGACCACTTGAGGGTGGAGTGAGTCTCCAACAGCATTTTTGGCAGTTGGAGATATTGGCCGCCACTCGCCTGGAGGGGGATGCCATCGGCGAGCGTCTGCGCCAGCTTGATGGCAGGCAAACAGACGACTTCCAATACATCGCTGTGTCCGAGCCGCGAGACTCACCCAGTTCGCTGGACACGACAACCAAGCAATCCATCGTCGAAATTCAAACCACCAACAGAAGGAACCGCGCATGACTGCCGCAACCCGCTTTCAGTACACCCCCCAGGATGCCGTGCTGGCCGCTGGGACTCAGACAAAGTTCAAGACCAAGGACGATGCCGATTTCACCCCCCTTCCTGGGATGCTTGCCATTGGCCAAGTCGGCGAGAAAAACCCCGTGCTGGACCAAACTACGCTGGAAGACACGGCCAAGCGCTCCATGGCAGGGATGTTCGATGGCCCCGAGAAAGAGTTCAAGTGCATGTCTTACCCGACCGATGCGGGCCAGCAGTTGTTTATTGCGGCGGCTCAGGCCACCAAGACAGTCATCGTTCAACATATTTGGCCGGACAATGTGACGGCGGAATACGAGGTGGTGTTGCTGGGTTATTTGCGCAATGAAACCCAGGGTGACAAGGCCATTGATTTCGTGGTGCCGTGCAAACAGAACGGCAAGACCAAGTGGGGCAAGGTGGGGGTAGGTGCATAATGGCCGCAAAGAAAAAACCATCGGTGACAGCGGCGCTGTTGCTCAACAAGTTATCGCTTCGTCAGGAACGCGTGCCTGTTCCAGAGCTGGGCGAAGAAGCCGAAATCATCGTGCGTGAAATGTCGGTGTCCAAGCTGCTGGAGTACCAGATCACCAACTTCAACCAGGTAACTGGCCAGCCGCTGGCAGATAACCCATACCAATGGATGATGTCGCTGCTGGTCTGCTGCATGGTGGACGAAGATGGCAACCCGATCGCTACCCAAGAACAGGTGCCAGCCTTGCTGGAAAGCCTGCCTCTGTCGGTACTCGACCGACTGGTGCCGGTAGCGAAGCGCCTCAACCGGATGGACGAGCTGGCGCTGGCCGCTGAAAAAAACGATAAGGGTCAGCCAGACCAAGCAGCTGGTGATCAGGTTAGCGATCGATCTGCATAAGACGATTACCGAAATCGAGGCGCTGCCCGTTTCGGAACTGACCACCTGGCTGGCCCATTACTCGCTCGAATATGAGCGCCTGCACCCTCCCCTCCCTGATCCAGAAAAAATCACCCCGGAAGAGTCTCAGTTGTCGCTGAGAGCCGTCCTGCTTTAACCACATCAGAGGATAACCTATGGCCGTATTGCGCAGCCTGGTCACTACGCTCGGCCTGAATGCGGCCCAGTTCCGGGAGGAGCTGGCCCGTTCCAGCAAAGACTTCACCACCTTTGGTGGTCATGTCGTCAACACCGGAAAAGTGGTGGCCGGAGGTGTTCGGACGCTGGTCACCGAGGTGTTTTCACTGCGCAGCGCCCTGATCGCCCTGGGCTCAGGCGCGGCGCTCGCCGGTATCAAGGCGGCGTATGACAGCATTGACAAGACGGCCAACCTTGGCCGAAACATAGGCATTGCCGCACAGCAGTGGCACGCCTACGCCCAGGCAGCGGAATGGGCTGGCACCAACGGGGAGCGCCTGTCGGATGTCGTCAAGGACTTGAACGTTCGGATCTCCGATGCGGCCAAGACCGGCGGCGGGCCCTTGGTGGACTTCTTCAAGCAGATTGGACAGTCGGCCCAGGACTGGGCGGCAATGTCGCCCGATCAGCAACTGCGCTCCTTCTCCGCCGAGCTGCAAAAGATGAGCGCAGCCGATGCCCGTTTTTGGCTCGATGAGCTGAATGATGCAGCGGCAGAGCTGTTCGATACCCTCTACACCAACAAAGGCGAGCTGTTCCGTTTTGCCGACGAGATCGACGGCATGGGCATGGCGTTATCCGGCGGCCAGTTCGCTGCCGTGCGTGAAGCCCGTCTCGAGATCCAGCGCCTGATGTCCGTCATGGGAGCGCTGTGGGAGCAGGTCAAGGCCAGCATGGCCCCAGCCATCTCCGAAGGCTCGCGCCTGATGCGTCAGTGGATTGTCGATGCTGCCGATGCCAAAGGCGGTTTCGCTGAGCTTGGCAAGGGGATGGCGCTCTATGTGATCGAAGGGGTGCGGTCTGCCTCTCTCGCTCTGGAGCAGTTCATCCGAACCATCGACACCACGCTTGAGAAAGCTTCCCTGGTATTTAACATCGGCGCCGACCAGGAAACCCGAAACGGCTACCTGAAAGCTGCTGCCGCCTACTCTGCTGCCCGAATGGATTACAACGAGGCGCTGAGAGATTACCAGGATGCGGGCGAGCCTGATGCCATGCTAGGGCAGCTCGATGCGCTGGGAACCGCTATGCAGCTCGCCAAAGGCGATATGGAAGCGTTCTTGTCCCAGTCCAGCGCTGACGGCTGGGCCTCATATTTCCAGAACTTGGACACCCTGAAAAAGTCTATCCAGTCCGCCGTGACCAGTGGCGGTGATAGCCTGCCTCCTTTGCCTGCCCCTGGTGGGGAGGGGCGCGGCGTAGCCGTGATCCCCGGTGCCATGAAAGCGCCGAAAGCCCCGAAGAAGCCCAAAGCCGTCAACTATGCGGCGGTGGATTCATTCAGGGTTGAAAACAAGGCCATTGCCGCCGAGCTGGACAAGCGTCAGCAACTGCTGGCCAACAGCAACCAAGCGATGGAAGGGATCGACAGGGATTTCTACGACGCCCGCAACGTGGCCCGTATCGAGCAGTATGGTGCCTCTGTCATCGAGGAGCAGAGCCGTTGGCAACAAGCCCAGCAGCGCCTGCAGCAGCAGTATTCGCAAGCCTATGATGCGGCGTCCGCTAACCACGACCTGCAATTCCAGCTCCAGATGGAGTACCACGCAAGCCGGGAAATGCTGGAGCAGGATCACCAGTCCCGCTTGCTGCAGATCGAAAACGACCGGGTCAACAAACAGCGGGAATACCAGTCGGCAGTATCTGCCGAGCTGCTGAGTTTTACCCAGCAGTCCATGAGCATTACCACCTCTGCCTTGCAGCAGGCTGGCATGGAGCACAGCGGCATCTATAAAGCCCTGTTTGCCATGCAAAAGGCTGCCGCCATCCCCTCCATCATCGTGTCAACGGAAGAGGCCGCCGCCAAGGCATTGGCCGCCTTCCCGCCTCCTTACTCCATTGGTCTGTCCAACAGCGTCAGGATGATGGGCTATGCGTCGGCGGGCATGGTGGCCGGTCAGGCGATTGCCGGTTTGTTTGATAAGGGCGGGCACATTCCGGCCAACCAGTTCGGCATTGTGTCAGAGCTGGGGGATGAGTTTGTGAATGGCACCTTGATAAAAGGCCCCGCCAATGTGACCAGTCGCCGCGACTCGGAAGCGATTCTGGCGCGGGCAGCGGGCAAGGGCGGTGATGGTAGTGACGGGGTCACCATTATCCAGCATATCGCTGTATCAGGTGCGGGGGATGCTGCTCTATCCGCCGCGATGGAGCAGGCGGCCCGGCGCGGTGCCCAGCAGGGAGCCCAGCAGGGTTACCAGATGGTGGTGCAGGATGTGGCGGGCCGTGGCCAGATCCGGCGAATGCTCAATGTGTGAGGTGCTTAATTGGCAGATGTAATCGATTGGCCTACGGACATCATCCCCAACGAAATGTCGATAGGGCTGGAGGGACTGACCAGAGACTTTGAATCCATGTCTGGGTCAACCCAGACCTTGGCAATACCTGGTGCCAAGGTAACCGCCCAATTGACGTTCAGAAACCTGCCTGCGCCGGTGGCAAAGCGGTTGAAGGCGCTCGTTTTCTCACTGGAGGGGACATCCGGCAGGGTCAGGATATGGGATTTTTCATCCCAACTGGTTGGCAATCCGCAGCCCGTGCTTGGTCATCCTGTTGTGACTGAAGCTATCTCAATGAAAAAGCAGTTCACATCCCGAGGGTGGACACCCAGCAGGCGGGTGTTAAGCCTTGGTGATTGGGTGCAGGTTGGTGATGAATTGAAAATGGTGCTGGCTGATGTCTATTCGGATGCAGCTGGTACAGCGCTTGTGCGTATCTCTCCGATGGTTCGTCAAAACTACCCGTCAGGCACCCCGCTGGTTGTCGCTCGGCCTTGTGGCGTATTCAAGCTACAGGACAACAAGCAAGGGGTATTCCACCATTCCCCTGGTGTGTTTACGGATGTCACCCTGTCCCTGATTGAGGCGTTTTACCCATGATCATGACCGGCCTTGATCCCGCCATTGTTGCCGCATTGAACCGGCCCAATGTGACGGCGTTCTATGCCACCAAGATAGATCTCCCGAGCGGCATAACCCGTCTGCACACCGGTCTTGGGGAGGCCGTGATCGGGGGTGAGGTCTATTACGGCATAGGTGCCATGGGGCAGATCAGCCCCCAGAAAGAACAGCTCACTACATCCCCGACGCAACTCAACATGACCCTGACCGGGCTCGATAACTCCCTGTTGGCGGAGGTTATGAAAGAGCGCCTGGTTGGGCGGCTGGCCTGGTTGTACCTGGTTGTGCTGGACGACACCGGATCCTTGGTGGCGGCGGCTTTGCAGTATAAGGGCCGGATCGCGTCAACGCCGGTGAAGGTGGGCAGAACCAACACGGTGCAACTGACGATTTCCAACATCTTCGAGGATTGGAAAAAGGGGCTCTCCATGCGCTGCACCGATGAAAGTCACCGTCGTCTCTTCCCTAACGATGCATTTTTCAGGCTCCAGACCTGGATGGCCAACTGCACCATCTTCTGGGGCTCCGCGAAAGATGGGCCTGACTCGACCTATAAGGATTGACCATGCGCTATCAAGACTGGCAGCAGCGGATCATTGCTGCTATCGAGGCCGCCTCCGGGCGGCCTTTTCTTTGGGGCTCGGCTGACTGTTGTTTGTTTGTCGCCGATTGCTGTGTCGCGGCTTGTGGCAAAGACCCTGCCGCCGATTACCGCAACCGCTACACCACGGAGGTTGGCGCCAAGCGGGTGCTGGCAAAGTTGCACGGCTCCATCCCTGCTGTGCTGGATGCCCACTTTGAACGGGTGATCCCTGAAATGGCCCAGCGCGGGGATGCCGTGGTTTTCGAAAGTGATCTTGGCCAGACGGCTGGCGTGATGTGGGCCGGTCAAGTGTGGGCCATGACGGATCAGGGGGCCGCCCCTGTGCCTGGTGTTGTTCCCCTGATAGCCTGGAGAGTCGAGTAAATGCCACCTGTCATTGTTCCTGTGTTGGTGGGGGTGGCGGCTGGCTCCGGCGCGTTCTTTGCTGCCGGTGTTGCGCTGACTACCGCCTACGCCATCGGAGCCATGGCCTCCATGGCTGCCTTGATGCTGACCACCAAGACCCCCTCCTTTTCTGATTTTCGTGGGGCCAGTGAGCGAAGCCAAGTGCTGCGAGCGGCCTCCTCTTCCAAGGTGGCCGTCTATGGTCGCGTGATCTCGTCTGGCCTGCTCTCCAATGCCAAGGAGCAGGTGGGGGATCAGACTGATGGGGAGCTGATTTATCTGGCCCTCACCATCGCGGGGCACAAGATAAGCCGGGTGGGCCGTCTCTGGCTGGGTGATGACCTGATCGAGACGTTCGGTGATCTGGCCAGCTACGAGCTGCACAATGATCGCCAGACTTGTGACCCCTACATGTTGGCGAACTGCCCAAACTGGCGAGAGGACATGATTGGGCAAGGGATCGCCTGGGTGCGTCTGACGCTCAAGTTCAACGCCGAGAAGTTCCCTTCCGGCCTGCCGAATATCAAGATGGAGAAGTTTGGCGCAGAGGTATGGGATCCCCGCGATGGCCAGGTCAAGTTTACCGACAATGCCGCCCTGGTCATTTTGGACTATTACCGCCGCTGGTTGGGGGTGCCGGATGATGAGCTGCGGCTCAATGAGTTCATTGTTGCCGCCAATATCTGCGACGAGCTGATCACCCTGAAGGACGGCACCAAAGAAAAGCGCTATGCGATCAACGGTGAGTTCGACCTGAGTGAGGCTCCCGCCAAGATCCTGGAAGACATGCACATGTCCTGCGCGGGTCAACCGACCTATGTCAGCGGCATGCACGGCATTGTCGTCGGAGCCTACTATGGCCCCGCAAGTGAGGACTTGTTTGATCATCAGTTGCAAGGTGACATTGATCTGTTGCCAGAGCCTCCGGCCAGCGATCGCATCAACACCGTGGTGGGAACTTTCATTGACGGAGAGACGTTCCAGAAGATGGACTTCCCCGCCGTCAAGGTGGCCCAGTGGGTTGAGGAAGATGATGGCCAGGAGCTGACAGAAGATCTGGATTTCCGTTTTGTCACCTCCCCCTGGCAGGCGCAGCGCCTAGCTAATATATTGCTGCGCCAGCGCCGGACCTCCCGCACCATCACCTGTTCGGTCAATCTGTCAGGCTGGCAGTACCGCCCGGGCTCTTACCTTCGCCTCTACATTCCCGCCCTGGGGATCAACGGGGTAGAGTTCAGAGTGGTTGATTGGTCATTCGATCTGATGGATGGCGTCCAGCTCACCTTGCGCGAGGAGTCGGCCGCAGTATGGGCTGATGCTGTCGGTGAGCCAATGACTCGCCCCGACATTACCGATCTGCCAGTAGGCGGCATGGCCATGCCGGACCAGCTCCGCTACGAAGTAGAAACCGTGGGGGAAATCATTCAGGGGGTGCTGTCCTGGCGCAACGTCGGCACCATTGCGTACAACCAGGTGATCATCCAGCGGCTGACACCCGGCAAGCAGCCGGTCACTGTCATGACGGCGCAAAGCCCTGGGCAATCTTGCCGAGTCAACGGCCTGCCGGCGGGTAACTATGTGGCGATGGTGCGGGCGGTGGCCTTGACCGGCGCCCACTCCCCGCTCGCATCCGTCTCGTTCACCATAGAAGTGCCTGCTATCCCCGTGGGGGTCGAGGTTGAGGCAGGCAACTGGTCCCTGGCATTCCGCCCGGTGTTCACCGGTGGCCAGTCCTACGGCACCCTATGCGAATGGTGGTGGAGCAAAGTTCAGCTGCCCCTGGCCGAGGTGCAGACCAAAGCAACCAATGCAGGCTTGGGTGCGTTCATGACGTTTCAAGGGTTGCAGCCAGACACCACCTATTACGTGTGGTTGCGGGCCGTCAACGCCTACGGCAAATCTGGTCTGTTTGCGGCCAGCGGGAAAACCTCCTACGACGCCGCCTCCATCCTGGATGTGCTGGACGGGGAAATCGGCGCCGAGCACCTGCGCGAAGAGCTGCGCAATCCTATCGAGTTGATCCCTGGCATCAGCGAGGAGCTGACTGATCTCGGGGGGGTGGTAGCGGATATCAGGCCCATCGTTGACAGGGTGCCGGTGCTCAGCCATGAGCTAGCTGAGCTGGATGCCACCCTGGTTGATCTCGACCAAGTGGTGGGGGAGATCAAACCCATTGCCGAGCGGGTGCCTGAGATCAGCCACGAGCTGACCAACTTGGGTGGCGCCTTGTCGGCGCTGGATGACCGTTCTAAACAGGCAGAGGCGTTGCTGCGGGATGAGCAACTCAACCTGGGCTCGATGGGCATAGATAACGTCCTGCAGCAGGACAAGCTGCACAGCAAGCTGGACCGGGTGCAGGCGGAGATGGGGGATTTGCGCGATGCGATCTTCACCGTCAATCCGGGCACTGGTGAGATCGAGATGGATGCGGTGAGGGCGCTGCGGGACGAAACTCACGCCAGCTTTACCGAAGTCAATCAGAAGCTGGATGCCGCCAGCGGCACCATCGCCACCAAGGCAGATCATGCCGTGGTGGATGCCCAATGGCAGCGGCTGACCGAGGCGGAACAGTTGCTGGACGGCGTCAATGCCAAGTTGACTCAGACGGTCACCAAATCGGAGTTTGCTGGCGAGCAACAGCGGCTGACCCTCGTCAGCAGCGAGTTGGATGCAGTAAAGGGTTCGTTGGACCAGGCCGTGACCAAGGAGGAGTTTTCCGACGAGCAGCAGCGCCTGACCAGCGTCAGCAACTCGCTCGATGCGACCAAGGGAGAGCTGGCGCAGAAAGCCGCGCAGTCTACCGTGACCGCTCAAGGGGAACGGCTTGCCGTTGCTGAACAGCGGATCACCGCCAACAGCGATGCCAACTCGGCCATGGCCGCCCAGGTGTCTGGCCTCAAGGCCCAGTTGGAGCAGGACGATAAAACCTTGCAGGCCAACATCACCGATGTGGCCAGGGTCAGTGCGGACGCAGACCAGGTGCTGGCGCTGCGAGTCAGCGGGGTCGAGACCAGAACCGACACCGCAGAAGGGAAGATCCGAGTGTTGGAGGAGGTGGTCGAGGATGCTGGCGGGATCACCGCCGGCCGTTTTGACGAGATCGCCGCAGCCCTGGATCTGGCGGCTCGGGCCGCCGATCAGGCCGCCGAAGCGGGCGTCGCCAATGCCCTCGCCGGCGAGCAAGGGGAGCAGCGTCATCGCCAGGCTGAGGCGTCTATCCGCCACGACCAAAAGGTGCAGCTTGACCTGCACCAGGCCTTGGCCCGCGAGGTGACCGAGCTCGATGCTCGCTTTGAAGGAGAGAAGGCCGCTACCGCTGCCAACTTCACCGAAGTGAGGGAAGTGGTTGCCGGGGTAGAGCAGTCCGCCGTCCAGCAGATCAGCCAGCTCAAGGCCGATTACCAGGCGGGAGATCGCCAGACCAATGCCGCCCTGGAGGAGCGCAGCAAGACCCTGAGTGATGCTGACAAGGCGCTGAGCGAGCGGGTTACCCAGCTGCAGGCTACCCTGGAGCAAGATGGTCAAACGCTCAATGCGGCCATTCTGGAGACCCAACGCACCCAGGCGCAGGGCGATCAGGCCCTGGCCGAGCAGATAGGCCAGCTCCAGACCGCCTCCGGCGAGCAGTCGGCCAGCCTGACCAACCTGGCCCAGGTGGTCAGTGACGGCCAGCAGGCCACCGGCCAAGCCCTGCAACAGCTCAACACCAAAACCGATCAGACCAATGCCAGCGTGGGTAGCCTCTCCGAGGCCGTTTCCGAGCAGGGTAAGGCGATGGCCGGCAAGCAGGATGACTTGGCGGCAGAGGTCGATCTGGCTGCCCTGGCCAGTCTCGGCAACACCCTGGCGGATGAAGAGGGCGAAACTCGCAACCGCAAGGCGCGCGCCAAGATCACCCAACGCCAGGAGGCGCAGGCGAACGAGCACCAGGCACTGGCCCGAGAGGTGACCCAGTTCCGGGCGGAGTTCGCTGGCGCCGCGGCGGATACCGCTGCCGAGCTGACGGAGGTGAGGGAAGTGATCGCCGGGGTGGAGCAGTCGACCGCCCAGCAGATCACCCAACTCAAGACCGAGTACCAGGAGGGGGACCGCCAGACCAACGCGGCACTGCAGCAGACCAGCAAGACTCTGAGCGATGCTGACAAGGCGCTGAGCGAGCGGGTCACCAATCTGCAGGCCACCCTGGAGCAGGATGATCAAACGCTCAACGCTGCCATTCTGGAGACCCAACGCACCCAAACGCAGGGAGATCAGACGCTGGCTGAGCAGATCAGCCAACTCAGGACTGAGTACCAGGAGGCAGACAGTCAAACCACCGCAGCCCTGCAGCAGACTAGCAAGACCCTGAGCGATGCAGACAAGGCGCTCAGCGAGCGGGTTACCCAGCTGCAGGCCACCCTGGCGCAGGATGATCAAACACTCAATGCGGCCATTCTGGAGACCCAGCGCACCCAGGCGCAGGGCGATCAGGCCCTGGCCGAGCAGATAGGCCAGCTCCAGACCGCCTCCGGCGAGCAGTCTTCCAGCCTGACCAACCTGGCCCAGGTGGTCAGTGACGGCCAGCAGGCCACCGGTCAAGCCCTGCAGCAGCTCAACACCAAAACCGATCAGACCAATGCCAGCGTGGGTGGCCTCTCCGAGGCCGTTTCCGAGCAGGGTAAGGCGCTGGCCGGCAAGCAGGACGAGCTGGCAGCAGAGGTCGATCTGGCAGCCCTGGCCGGTCTCGGCAACACCCTGGCGGATGAAGAGGGCGAAACCCGCAACCGCAAGGCGCGCGCCCAGATCACCCAACGCCAGGAGGCGCAGGCGAACGATCACCAGGCACTGGCCCGAGAGGTGACCCAGTTCCGGGCAGAGTTCGCTGGCGCCGCGGCGGATACCGCTGCCGAGCTGACGGAGGTGAGGGAAGTGATCGCCGGGGTGGAGCAGTCGACCGCCCAGCAGATCACCCAACTCAAGACCGAGTACCAGGAGGGAGATCGCCAGACCAACGCGGCCCTGCAGCAGACCAGCAAGACCCTGAGCGATGCAGACCTTGCCATGGGGCAACGAGTCGACACTGTGCAGGCGCAGGTGACGCAGCAGGGGCAGACCCTGTCCTCTGCGGTGCAGTCAGAACAGCAGGCCCGAACTGATGCTGATAGTGCTCTTGGCCTGCGAGTGGATACGGTGCAGGCGCAGGTTACGCAGCAGGGGCAGACCCTGTCCTCTGCGGTGCAGTCAGAGCAGCAAGCTCGCACTGATGCTGATCGTGCTCTCGGCCAGCGGGTAGACACGGTGCAGGCCCAGGTGACGCAGCAGGGACAGACCCTGAGCGCCGCCGTGCAGACCGTGGCAGAAGCGCAAGCTGACACCGCCGGCAAGGTGTCGGCGGGCTGGTACACCAAGGCGCAGGTAAACGGCGAGGGCGGGGGCTTTGGCCTCTCTGTCACGCTCAACGCTGACGGCTCGGTGTTGAGCTCGTTCGTGATCGACGCAGATGTGTTTGCCGTGCTCTCTCGTGCCGCGGGGGTCACCTCCAAGCGCAATCCATTCGTCGTCAAAAACGGCACCGTCTACATGAACCACGCCATGATGGACACGGCCGAGATCGGCAACGTGATCGCCAAGTACATCAATGTGCAGCACCTGAAAGGCTCCCTCATCGAGGGTGGCTCTTTCCGTGGGGGGGATCTCTGGCTGGGGGAAAACGCCACCGGCCAGTTCGGAGCCTATGGTAAGAAGTGGAATGCAGGGATCGATTCCATGGGGCGCATCTACGGCAGTGATGTCTATTTTTCCAATGGGACGTTCCAGGGCAATGTGCTGGCCAACTCCGGCACGATGAACAACGTCACCATTCGTGAGAACTGCTTGATACTGGGGAAACTTAGAGCTGAGCAAGTGGAGGGAGGCTTTTATGTAAAACGGATATACGGCGGCACATCTCTACCTGACAACACCGATTCATCGTGGCGCACGGCGGCCACTATTCGCGTCAGCAATGGGATGGGGGTAAGCCGTGTCATCGAAATATCGGCGTCAGCTGGTCACTATGAGGTGTTGTGCAAAGTGGAGAGCTCAGGCAGCTCATCGCTCACCAGGACGGCCACTGGGCACTATGAGGTGAGGATAATAAGGGATGGGGCCACCGTTGAGCATATTGCGCCGTTTTCCATTTCTGTATCGGCCACATCTAATCCCAGCTCAGGCCCACGTGAAGAGCGAGCTAGAGGCGGTATTGGAGTATCAAAAACCGCGCTTGTACCTGGCGATGGTAATCCGCACACCTACGCAGTCCAGTTCAGATTTGTCAGGATGGGGGGTGATGGTGCCAGCGGCAGTTATGCCATTGCTGGGTGTGATGGCAACGACATGACGACTGCGCAACTTTATATATCAAGCCCCGATCTCTCTTAACCATAACAACCCGGCCCTGTGCCGGGTTTTCTTTTCAAGGAACTTTGCAATGGCAGGACTTTGGCAGCGCACCGGCAACGTGACGGTGACGAATGGCAGCAAGACCATCACCGGTTTTGGCACCAAGTGGAAAACCGGCACCCTCCCGATCCAGAAGGGGCACACCTTCTATGGCCCGGACAACGCGGCCTATGAGGTCGATACCGTGGTCAGCGACACCGAGATCCTATTGGTGGATACCTATCGCGGCGGCACCATGGCCAATCAGCCGTACCGGATCGACATCACCCGCACCTCGACCATCAGCCAGTTTGCCGCCGACCTGGCCTCCCTGGTGGCCAAATACCGCAGCTGGTTTGACGGCATGATGACCTGGCTGACCGGTTCGGGGGATGTCGCCATCCTCAACCCGGACACTGGCGCCAACGTCACCATCCCCAGTTGGAAGAAGGTGACCAGCGAGGGCGAGGGCCAGGCGGCCCGCGCCAAGGTCGAGGCAGATCGATCCAAGGCCGAAGCGGATCGCTCTGGCACAGAGGCCGACCGGGCAGCGGGGATTGTGGCGCTGGCCGCGCTTCCGCTGCCTGATGTGTGGGCGCCGCTCTCTGACAGTCTGCGGATGATCACCGGCTATGGGCGGGATGTTCTGGTCGGGTCGGATGTGGTGGCCAGGATGGTAAATTTCAGCCGCAGCACCACAGCGACCTACATCGGCAAGGATGGCTTGCTTAAAACAGCCGCCGCGAATGAGCCGCGCTTTGAGAAAGAGGGGCTGTTGCTGGAGGGGCAGAGCGTCAATTTAATCACATCATCAAACTCTTTACCGCTGGGTAAGCTTGGCGCTGGAGTATCCCCAGTAGCAACAGCAGGCCAGCTAGACCCAATGGGCGGCACGTCGGCAGTAAAGGTTACGCTATCAAGGACAGCGCCTGGCCCATCAAACAGATCGTTTATTGGTTCTGGTGGTTACCCTACTGCGGTATTCGATATAACAGCAGTTAATACGATGTCAGTTTGGCTAAGGGCTATATCACCAACCCCTGTGACGCTACAAATGAGAATAGCTGGCGTCTCATCAATCATCACCGTCACATCAGAGTGGAAGCGCTTCTCCTTAACCAGGCCCGCCAACCATGGTAACCAGGTTGACGGAACAGTCTATTTTGCGTGCCTGCAAGATGATTCGTTATTGAGCGCCGACATTGTTTACTTTGGCGGCCAACTTGAGCAACTCCCGTTCGCCAGCTCCTACATCCCGACAGCTGGCGCGGCAGTAACTCGGGCGGCCGATATCGTCACCATTCCATGGGAAAGGAACATCAATCCCGCTACAGTCACTGTCGCACTGAACTATGACTTGACTGGACTTACCCTACTACAGCGCATTATCGAATATGCGTCTGCGGTAAATCCGAGATATTTAGTGCAGATGTCGGCGGCAGGCTTTATGGAGTCGTTCGCTGGCGCATCCGCTGTAGCCGTGCCGTCCGCGCCGTATGGTGCAGGGTCAACAATGGTGGCAGCAACATCAAGAACCCGACACGCATTTAAATTGTCAGGCAAGGCGATTTTATCTTCAACCACTGATGGGCCCGCTCAAGCGACAACTGTCGTGTCGATCGGTTCCGGTATTAGTGGGGGTGCCCCCATTTACGGCCACGTTCGCAATCTCCGTATCTGGCACAGAACCCTCACCGACGATCAAATCAAGGCGGTAGTATGACCTTTATCGACCTCAACCTGAAGGCGGCCGATAAGGCCGCCATGACCAAGGCCCTGCAGGCCGCTGGCTTCGTCAAAGACAGCGAAACTGGCACCCTCTATCACCCTGCCGCCTCGCTGCAACTGCTGCCGCCCGGCACGGTCACTCGCCCCACTGGCGCGATGCAGACCGTCGATGGTATCGAGCTGGAGGTGCGTGAGCCCGTGCCCGGCTATCACGCCAACGTGCGCACCACCGACGCCGCCCTGGCCGCCGCCCTGGCGCCGGTGACGGTCGTTGTTGAAACTCCGCAATACGTCTGGGCATAGGGGACACCATGATCGTTCGTCTTGAGCCGATTACGGCTATCGTCGCCGCCGTGCTGTTGGGCTGGGCGTGGAATACCGCCACGGCCCCCGGCCCTGTCTGTCAGGTGCAGGAGCAGCACCAGGGTAAAACCGTCCTGGTGCCGCGCCCCTGTGCCGATGTGCTGCCAAAGTAATTGAACCCGCCCCGGCCATGTGCCGGGGCTCTGAGGCTCGAATCGCGATCTGGAACTATGGGCGCCACAACAATCGCCATGATTACCCCCAGAAATGATGCTCCAGTTTGGGGCCATCTTGGGGCCAAAAAATGCAGGAATGATGTGTTTGGGGCTAAAATGGGGCCACGAAAAGAGCTGGGGAAAGCCAAGATTAGCTGCTGATAACTAATTATAAGCTTCTGAATTTGCCAGCTTTATTTGGCTCTTTGTAGCTCATGCTGGCTCGCGCGCGGCTTCAATGGTTCATCGTGTAAATAAATTGAGCCATTGGCTAATTCTCTTCATTTACAGCTTGTTATTGTGTTGCTTTGAAATCTTGGGGCTGTATTGGGGCCAAATCAGAAAAGCTGGCCCCAAGCCTGCCCCAAACCCTG